>CAYPJK010000378.1:805-3474 GCA_964411025.1 uncultured Nevskia sp. | reverse complement strand
GAACACCGGGTCGTAGAGATCGCCCTCGCTGCGCAGCACGGCGATGCGGACCGGATTGGCGCCATCGAAGACATCGCGATGGCGAAGGTCGACCTGGCTGTAGGGATGGCGCACCGGCTGGGCGCGGTCGAAACCTGCTTCGAGCGTCAGTCGTGACGCCTGCTCGGCAAGCAGCAGGGTGATCGCCAGCAGCACCGCCAGCAGCAGCCGGCGGTGGGCGAAGATCATCGATTCCAGCGCCGACTTCAGCCGGGCGCCAACGCGTCTGCGCGGTCGGGCATTCATGAGCCGGACGGCCGCTTGAGCAGATGCAGGCCACGCTCGCCAGCCAGCACGGCGGCGCCGCTGCCGTCGCCGACCGCGATCGCCGACCAAGTGCCCGCCGCCGGGCTTTTCAGCCGCTGCGCCTGGCGCTTGGCGAGATCGGCCAGCAGCACCGTGCCTTCGGCCCCGGCCAGCAGCGCCTGACTGCGCCCGAACACCGCGCAGGCGTGCAGCGCCTGGCCGGACCCGGTGGAGATCGCCTGCCAGCCGCCGTCGCGCACCGCCTTGCTGAGCCACGCCTGGCCGCGCAGCCCGCAGATCAGCGCACCGCTGCTGCCGTAGGCGGCGGCAGCGAACACCGTGGCTTCCATCGGCGAGACCTGCTTCGACCAGCTGCGGCCGGCATCGGTCGACAGCAGCAGCCGGCCCTGCTCGCCGACGATCAGCAGGTCGTCATTGCCGAGCCTGACGATCGCATGCAGGTTCAGCTCGTCCTCGTCGACCACCGGGGCATTGACCGGCGACCAGCTGGCACCGCCATCAACCGTACGCAGAAACAGGCCGAAAGCGCCGACCGCGAAGCCGCGCCGGCGATCGACGAACAGCACGTCGAGCAGCGGCTTCTCGATCTCCGGTTCGAACTGCTGCAGCGCCCAGCTGGCTCCGCCGTCGCGGGTCGACAGGATCACCGCGTCATGGCCGACCGCCCAGCCGTTGCGGGCGTCGACGAAGCTGATGGCGGTCAACGCGGCACGGACCGGCACCGGAACCTGCTGCCATTTCTTGCCATCGGCCGAACGCAGGATCTGGCCACGTTCGCCGACCGCGACATAGCCGGACCCGACCTGCGCCACATCCAGCATCAGGCTGCTGGCCGCCCGCGGCGCCATCAGCGCCGGACGTGGCGCGATGGCGGCCGGCGTCGCCCGCAGCGACGGCAGCATGAACAGCGCGCCGACCAGCAGCGCGCACGATAGTCGAGCCAGATTCGGCATCGGCATCAGTGGGGATCGATCCAGACCAGGGCCGCCATCCGGCCACAGATGCCGTCGCGGCGAAACGAGTAAAAACGTGCCGGATCGGCGTGGGTGCTGATGCCACCGCCGTAGACACGGCAGAGGCCTGCTGCCGCCAGCCGTTGCCGGGCCAGCGCGAACAGGTCGCCGTAATGCTTGCGCGGCGCATTGCCCGGCCGGAAGCAGGCAGCGGCGGCGGGATCGGCTGCGACGAAGGCGGCCCGCACTTCGTCGCCGACCTCGAAGGCCTCCGGGCCGATCGCCGGCCCGAGCCAGGCCAGCAGCCGCGCCGAATCGCAATCGAGGGCGGCGACCGTGCGCTCCAGCACGCCGCTGCACAGGCCGCGCCAACCCGCGTGGGCGGCGGCCACCCGCGAGCCGTCATCGGCGCACAACAGCACCGGCAGGCAGTCGGCAGCCTGTACGGCGCAGACCACGCCAGGTTGCCGGGTGAATGCCGCATCGGCCTCCGGCTCGACCCGCGCCTGCGGCCATTCGATCACCTGCGTGCCGTGCACCTGGCGCAGCCAGCCCGGGGTTTGCGGCAGCCGCAGCGCCGAAGCCAGCAGCCGGTGGTTCTCGGCCACCGCCTCGACATCGTCGCCGCAGTGGCGACCGAGGTTCAGGCCGGCGTGGGCGGCCGTGCTGACGCCGCCCACGCGCGTGGTGAAGGCGGCGCGGACGGCCGGCGGGGCCGGCCAGTCCGGCATGATCAGCTCCAGGCTCATCGCGCAGCGGCCGCGCGCTGCTGGACATCGGCGCGCAGACGGTCGAGCAGCCGCAGCATGTCGGCCGGCGGCTCGGCGCTGAATTCCAGTTCCTCGCCGGTCACCGGATGTTCCAGCCGCAGCTCGCGGGCATGCAGTGCCTGCCGGGGAAAGCCGTTCAGCGCAGCGCGCAGGGTGTCGTCGATGTTGCGGCCGCGCGTCACCTTGCCGCCGTAGACCGCGTCGCCGACGATCGGATGGAGGATCTGCGCCATATGCACGCGGATCTGGTGGGTGCGGCCGGTTTCCAGCCGCACGCGCAGCAGGGTGTGGTTCGGGAAGCGTTCCTGCACGCGGTAATGGGTGACGGCCGGGCGGCCATCGCTGACCACGGCCATCTTCAGACGGTTGCGCGGATCGCGGCCGATTGGCGCATCGACGGTGCCACCGGCGGTCATCGCGCCGTTGACCAGCGCGTCGTATTCGCGGTTGATCTCCCGCGCTGCCATGTCGCTGACCAGCCGCGTGTAGGCGGTCAAGGTCAGGCCGACGATCAGCAGCCCGCTGGTGTCCTTGTCGAGCCGATGGACGAGCCCGGCGCGCGGCAGCAGCTCGGTTTTCGGGAAACGGTGCAGCAGCGCGTTCTGCATCGTCGAATCGCTTTGTCCGGCGCCCGGGTGCA
>CAYPJK010000378.1:0-795 GCA_964411025.1 uncultured Nevskia sp. | reverse complement strand
GGCCCGGCGGCGTGTTGATCACCGCGATGTCGTCGTCCTCGAACACCACCTCCAGCGGGATCGCCTGCGGACGATCATTGCCGGCCAGCGGGGACTCCTCGGCGGTCAGGCTCAGGCAGTCACCGGTGGCCACCGGCTGCCGCGATTTCTCGGCGGCGACGCCGTTGACGGTCAGCGCGCCATCGTCGATCCACGACTTCAGCCGCGACCGCGACCAAGCCGGGAACAACTGCGCAGCCACTGCGTCCAAGCGCTGGCCATCGAGGTGCTCGGGGACCTCCGCCTGCTCGATCCGGCTCATCGGCACCGGTATCCCGGCCGCTGCTCGGGCGCTGTGGCCGCCGGGAATTGGGGCCCGCAGCCATGGGCTATACTCGTTTTCTGACTCAACGTGCTGATGCTCCGCGTAATGATCAATCGTTCCTTCCGCGGTCCTTCCGCGTCGCGCGCGCTGCGCATTCTCTGCCTGCTGTCGCTCATTGCCGCCACCGCCGGCTGTGCTTCCAAGGAGAAGCGCGACAACCCCGACAACCCGTTCCGGGCCGGCACCGATGTCGGCTCCGGCGGCGTGCCCCAGTCTGAGGCGGTGCTCCGTCAGCAGGCGATGAAGGCCTACGCCAAGGCCCATTCGGCGCTGCTGAACACCGATTACGAAGCAGCGGTCGACCAGTTCACGCAGCTGATCGCCCGCTACCCGTTCACCGAGTTCGCCACCCAGGCCGAGCTTGAAAAGGTCTTCGCGCAGTATCGCAGTTTCAAGCCGGACGAGGCGCTGCTGGGCGCCGACCGCTTCCT
>CAYPJK010000377.1:0-3488 GCA_964411025.1 uncultured Nevskia sp. | reverse complement strand
CGTCGATGAAGATTTCCTTGACACCGAGCTGTTGCGCCTTCGGCCGGACATGATCCAATTCCTCGCCCTGGCCGATGTCGGCGGTGAACGTCACCACCTCGCAGCCATAGGTGTCCTGCAGCCACTTCAGGATAACGGAGGTGTCGAGGCCGCCGGAATAGGCAAGCGCGACTTTGCGGACCTGGGTTTTGCTCATTGGGCAATCAGACTCGGGGCGTAGGGGCATTAACGGCGGCGGATTATAGCGATGCGCGCCCCGGCCTCGACGACAGGTCATGCGAACGGGGGTTGCGGATGCGGGTTTGCACGCGTAGGCGACCGTCGACCGCGGGAATACAGTCGAGTCAATCATCGCCAGGCCGGAGTCACAACCATGAGCGCATCAACAACCTCGGCACGGCAGATCGACGCAGTAGTGGTCGGTGCCGGCTTTGCCGGTATGTACGGCGTCCACCGCCTGCGAGAAAAGGGGCTCAGCGTGCAGGGCTTCGAAGCGGGTACCAGCGTCGGCGGCACCTGGTACTGGAACCGCTATCCGGGCGCGCGAGTTGACAGCCAAGCCTACATTTACCAGTACTGGTTTTCCGATGAACTGATCAGTGAATGGGACTGGAGCGAGCGCTTTCCGGCCCAGCCGGAAACAGAGAAGTACCTGAACCATGTTGCCGACAAGTTTGATATCCGCCGCTTCTTCCAGTTCGATACCAAGGTCATCGCGGCAACCTGGGATGACAGCACCAAGCGGTGGACCATCACCACGAATCGCGGCGAGGTAGTCACCACCCAGTTTCTGCTGATGTGCACCGGCGGCCTGTCGGCCCCGAATACACCGCCGTTCCCGAATCACGAGACGTTCCGAGGGCAGATCATCCACACCGGCCGATGGCCAAAAGAAGGCATTGATCTGGCGGGAAAGAAGGTGGGCGTGATCGGCACCGGCGCGACCGGCATCCAGGTCATCCAGACACTGGCACCCACCGTCGGCCATCTGACCGTGTTCCAGCGCACCGCGAACTACACGATCCCGATGCGCAACCCGAAGTACGACGATGCCGCCCGCGCCGCGCTGAAAGCGGGAGCGAGAGCAATGGAAAAGCAGGTCAACAGCACCTTTGCCGGCTTCGACTACGACTGGCAGGACGTTGATCTGATGGCGATGAGCCCCGAAGCCCGCGAGCGTCAGCTGGATGTTTGGTACGCCGACGGCAGCCTTGGATTCTGGATTGGCTCGATCCAGGGCGTGCTGATGGACGAATCGATCAACGCGGTGTTCTCCGACTTCGTCAAGCGGAAGATTCGCGCCCGCATCCACGACCCGAAAGTGGCCGAACTTCTGGTGCCCCGCGACCACGGCTTCGGCACCCGTCGGGTGCCGCTGGAAACCCGCTATTACGAGGCCTTCAACCAGCCCAACGTGACGCTGGTCGACGTCAGGGCCACGCCGATTGTGTCGTTCACCGAGCAGGGCCTCCAGACCTCGGGGGGCGACTACCCGCTCGACGTGCTGATCTTCGCCACCGGCTTCGATGCCGGCACCGGCGCGATGGCCCGGATTGATCTCCGCGGCGAAGGCGGCCAGTCGCTAAAGGATGACTGGGCGAAGAACGGGATCCACACCACCATGGGCCTGCAGGTACGGGGTTACCCCAACCTGTTCATGACCATGGGGCCGTTCTCGCCGGCAGCCGCGTTCTGCAACGTGCCGACCTGCGTCCAGCAGCAGATCGACTGGATCGCCGACTGTGCGGCCCACGTCAAGGCTAGCGGCCGACAGGCAATCCAGCCCGGCGCAGACATCGAACGCAACTGGATTTCCCACCACGACGAGGTCGCCAACATGACGCTCGTGCCGAAAACGAACTCCTGGTACATGGGTTCGAACATCGCCGGCAAGGAGCGGCGGCTGCTCGCCTATGCCGGTGGCGCGCAGAACTACCGGATCGCCTGCGATGCGCTGAAGGCGAAGCAGTACGAGGGCTTCGAGATCGCCTGACGGGAGGTCGTGCAGCGGAAGGGCGGGGCCCCATCGGCTATAGTTCGCCGGTCAATTTTCCTGCCTGCTCATGGAACTCCCACCCGCCCTGCTCGAGGCGTTCAAGCCCGCGCCTCGCATTGGCCAGCGTTTTCGCGGTTTCCTGCCGGTGGTCGTCGATGTCGAGACCGGCGGCTTCAACAACCAGACCGATGCGCTGCTGGAAATCGCAGCGGTGCTGCTGAAATTCGATCGCGACGGCAACCTGGTGCGCGATGAAACCCATCACGCTCATGTCGAACCGTTCAAGGGCGCAAACATCGAGAAGGCATCGCTGGAGGTCAACGGCATCGATCCCGGCAACCCGCTGCGCGGTGCGCTGAACGAACGCGATGCGCTCGGCAAGGTGTTCAAGCCGATCCGCCAGGCAGTGTCGGACCACAGCTGCACCCGCGCGATCCTGGTCGGCCACAATGCCCATTTCGACCTCGGCTTCCTGAATGCCGCCGTGAATCGCTGCGACATCAAACGCAACCCGTTCCACCCGTTCTCGGCGTTCGATACCGCAACCCTGGGCGGCGCCATCCTCGGCCAGACGGTGCTGGCGCGCGCGCTGGAGGCCGCCGGCCTGCCGTACAGCAACAAGGACGCGCATTCCGCCGTCTATGACGCCGAGCGCACGGCCGACCTGTTCTGCCTGCTGATCAACCGGCTGCGCGGCGTGCATGAGTCGTTCGTCGCCGGCGGCGCAGCGGCCGGTGCCTGACGCCCGGCGGGTGGCCTGTCGCGAGCGGCCGGAAGGCTTCGCGTAAAATGGCGCCACTTTCGTACGCCCAAGCTCCCCGATGACCTCGATTGACCGACGGCACCTCCGGCGGCCCGGCTGGCCGCGTTTGTGGGCTCTGGCGGGTCTGTGCTGCGCGATGCTGCTGCCGGGTGCCGCGCTGGCCTTCGATCTCGACGATGTGGCCGTCAAGGCGCGCCAGCTCGCCGCCCAGCCGTTCCAGAAGCCGGAAGGCCGGCAGCCGAAGGCCTTGCAGCAGATCGGCTACGACCGCTACCGCGACATCCGCTACAAGGCCGATCGGGCGCTCTGGCGCGCCGAGAAGCTGCCGTTCGAACTGCAGTTCTTCCATCAGGGCCTCTATTACGACCGGCCGGTACGGATCAGCGAGGTCAACGGCCGGACGGTGCGCGAACTGAAGTTCTCGCCGGATGATTTCGACTACGGCGACAACAAGGTCGACATCGAAAGCTTCCGCGACCTCGGCTTCGCCGGTTTCCGCGTCCATTACGCGGTGAACACGCCGAAATACAAGGACGAGGTGCTGGTGTTCCTTGGCGCGAGCTATCTGCGGGCGCTCGGCAAGGGCCAGCGTTACGGCCTGTCGGCACGCGGGCTGGCGATCGACACCGGGCTGATTTCCGGCGAGGAATTTCCCCGCTTCACCGATTTCTGGAACGTCAAGCCGAGCGCCACCGCCAAGGAACTGGTGATCTATGCGCTGCTCAATTC
>CAYPJK010000376.1:0-3498 GCA_964411025.1 uncultured Nevskia sp. | reverse complement strand
AGTCGATTACCGGCGGGGAGATCGTCGTCGACGGTCACGTGCTGCACCAGCGTGCAGCCGACCTCCGCGCGTTGCGCCAGCGGGTCGGCATGGTGTTCCAGCAGTTCAACCTGTTCCCGCACCTGACGGTGCTTGAGAACCTGTGCCTGGCGCCGGTCAAGGTGCTGAAGCTGAGCGCCGTGCAGGCCGACGAGCGGGCGCGGGCGCTGCTGGCCAAGGTCGGGCTGTCGAACAAGTGGGACTGCTATCCGGCGCAGCTGTCCGGCGGCCAGCAGCAGCGCGTGGCGATCGCCCGGGCGCTGGCGATGCAGCCGGCGGTGATCCTGTTCGACGAGCCGACCAGCGCGCTCGATCCGGAAATGGTCGGCGAAGTGCTGGAGGTCATGAAGCAGCTGGCGGTCGACGGCATGACCATGTGCGTGGTCACCCACGAGATGGGCTTTGCCCGTGCCGTTGCCGACCGGGTGATCTTCATGGACGGCGGCGAGATCCTGTGCGAGGACGTGCCGGAGACCTTCTTCAGCGCGCCTCGGCACGAACGGCTGCAGAGCTTCCTGCGGCAGGTGCTTTGAGCACGGCGGCCGTCCGAGTCGCCCAGGTTCCGCCATAATCCGGTGTCGCGGCTTGCGCGGGAGCGTCGTGCCGCGCAAGCTTTGCCAGTCTCAAGTGCGCGGGGCGGGCCACTGGCTCGACCCCTACGAATTCAAACCAGACGTTATCCGGAGGGTTGTCTACATGAAGCGTTCACTCATCGCTGCTGCTCTTATGCTGGCTGCCGGCACCGCCGCCGCTGCCCCAGCCGCACCGCAGTTCGGCCTGCTCAACGGCCGTGGTGCCACCGCCGCGCTGCTGGCCGGCACGCCAGCCCTGCCGGGTGGCCTCGGCAATTCGGTTCCGCTGTTCTTTGCCGGCAACTCGGTCGATGGCTTTGCGGCCGGTCGCAACGGCTTCAGCAGTGCCGTCATCGTGCTGACCGCCGACACGCCGCGCCTGCATGGCCTGCGTGACGCCTCGGTGACGATGTTCAACAACTTCTACGACACGCTGCTGCCGCTGTACCAGGCTGCCGATCCGGTGCTCGTGCGTCTGACCACGCCGGCCGAACCGCTGCTGACGCCGGTCGGCGCGACGATCGCCGACGCGGCGGTGCAACTCGCCATCGCGATCGACGGCACGGCGCTGCGGCTGGGCAACCTGCGCTCGTCGAACGCCGGCGCGTCGCTGCCGGGCCTCGAGGGGCTGTCGTTCCGGCGCTGAGACGGCGTCACGGTGCCCGGCAGCTGATCAGGCTGCCGGGCGTCTGAAAGCAAAAAGGCGGGCATCGCGAGATGCCCGCCTTTTTCGTGGCCGCGCCGCAGCTTCGAGCGGCGCGGCGAGTGCCGGCTAGTGCAGGCCGGCCGCCTGGATCGCGGTGATGAACGGCTGCGGATAGACGCCCAGCACGATCATCAGCAGCATCAGTGCGACGACCATCGCGCCCCCGGTGCCCGACGCCCAGTCCAGCGGCGCGGAGTACTTCCGCACCCACGGTGTGCGCAGGTACAGCTGCACCATCGCGCGAAGGTAGTAGTACAGGCCGACCGCGCTGCCGAACACAACCGCCGCCAGCAGCAGCCATTGGCGCTTTTCGACGCCAGCGGTGATCGCGTAGAACTTGCCGATGAAGCCGGCCGTCATCGGAATGCCGGCCAGCGACAGCATCGCCATTGTCAGGATCGCGGTCAGATACGGACGACGCCAGAACAGGCCGCGGTAATCCCACAAGCGATCGGCGTCGTGGCCCTTGTAGGGGCTCGACACCAGGGTCACGACACCGAAAGCGGCCAGCGTGGTGACGACATAGGTCAGCAGGTAGATGCCCACCGCTTCGGTGGCGAACTGTCCGGCGGCGATGAAGGCCACCAGCAGATAGCCGAAGTGGGCGATCGACGAGTAGGCCAGCAGGCGCTTCAGGTTTTCCTGCAGCAGCGCCAGCAGGTTGCCGACCACGATCGAGATGATCGCCAGCGCCGACAGCACGTCGAGCAGCAGCCCGTACTGGTAGGCCTTGGCTTCGACGAAGAAACGCAGCAGTACCGCGAACACCGCGACCTTCGAGGCCGTGGCGAGATAGGCACCCACCGGTGCCGGCGCGCCCTCGTAGACGTCCGGCGTCCACAGGTGGAACGGTGCCAGCGACAGCTTGAAGCCGATGCCGATCAGGATCATCGCGCCGCCGATCACCAGCACCGTGTGCGGCGCACCAGCGGTGATCGCGGCAGCGCGGGCGCCGATGTCGGCGAAGCCGAGCGCGCCGGTCTGCGAGTAGATCAGCGCCATGCCGAACAGCAGGAATGCCGACGCGGCAGCCGACAGCACCAGGTACTTCATGCTGGCTTCCAGCGAGCGCCGTTCCTTGACCAGGTATCCGATCAGGCCGTACAGCGGCACGCTGAGCAGTTCCAGGCCGATGAAGAAGCTGGCGAAGTGACGCGCACAGACCAGCACCAGGCCGCCCAGCACCGACAGGTTCAGCAGCAGGTAGACCTCTTCCGTGTTGCCGTCGAAGCCTTCCATGTAGGCATGCGACAGCGTTGCCGTGGCAAGGCCGGTGGCCAGCACCATTGCCATGTACAGGCAGGAGTAGCTATCGATGACCAGCAGCGGCGTGACGATCTGCGGCGACACGAAGTAGGCGACCACGCAGCCGATCAGCGCCAGATTCAGGCCAACCACCGAGAACGTCGCGTTCCACCAGTGATGACGGCGGATGGCGATCGCCGTCATCACCCAGACGACAGTCGCGCTGCTGAACAGGATCGGCAGCAGGGCCAGCAGTTGATCGCGGCTCATGGCAGCACCTCGGCCACGGACGCGGCAGGCGGCACGAGGCCGGTGGCGTAGATGGTCTGCACGCCGGCCATGGTGGCCTTGGTGACATCGAGGATCGGCTGCGGATACAGGCCCATGAACAGGATCAGCGCCATCAGGCTCAGCATGGTGGTCATTTCGCGCGCATTGAGATCACGCAGCTTTTCGTCCGATTTCGCGGCGCCGAAGAAGGCACGCTGCATCATCATCAGCGAATACACGGCGGCCAGGATCAGCCCGGTGGCCGACACGATGGTGATCACCGGATTGATCGGGAAGCTGCCGACCAGAATCAGGAATTCGCCGACGAAATTGCCCATGCCCGGCAGGCCCAGTGCTGCTGCGGAGAAGAACATCGCGATCGGCGGCAGGAACGGCAGCCGCGACCACAGTCCGCCCATCTCGCGCATGTCGCGCGTATGCAGGCGTTCGTAGATTTCGCCGCACAGGATGAACAGCGCGCCGGCGGAAATGCCATGCGCCAGCATCTGGATCACCACGCCCTGCAGCGACTGCTCGGTGCCGGAATAGATGCCGACCAGAATGAAGCCCATGTGCGACACCGACGTGTAGGCGACGAAGCGCTTGACGTCGTGCTGGGACAGCGACAGCACCGCACCCCAGATGATGCCGGCGACGGCTTGGTCG
>CAYPJK010000375.1:769-3499 GCA_964411025.1 uncultured Nevskia sp. | reverse complement strand
TGTCGCCGATTTCGTCGAGGAACAGCGTGCCGCCGTCGGCCTGCTCGAAGCGGCCCTTGCGCTGCATCGCCGCGCCGGTGAACGAGCCGCGCTCGTGGCCGAAGAATTCGGATTCCAGCAGATCCTTCGGAATCGCCGCCGTATTGATGGCCAGGAACGGTTTCGACGCGCGCGGCGAATTGACGTGCAGCGCCCGGGCGATCAGTTCCTTGCCGGTGCCGGACTCGCCGGTGATCAGCACGGTGATCTGGGACTGGCTCAGGCGGCCAATGGCACGGAAGACATCCTGCATCGCCGGGGCTTCGCCGATGATCGCGGCGCGCGGCTCCATCGGTTTCAGGTCGGGTGCGGCGACGCGCTTCTGCGCCGCGCGGCGGACGAGGCTGGCCACTGCGTCGACATCGAACGGCTTCGGCAGGTATTCGAAGGCACCACCCTTGAACGAGGCCACGGCGGCGTCGAGGTCGGAATGCGCGGTGATGATGATCACCGGCAGGTCCGGCTTGGCGCTGTGCACGCGGTCCATCAGCTCCAGGCCATCGAGGCCGGGCATGCGGATGTCGGAGATCATCACGTCCGGCAGCGTGTCGGCGGAAGCGTCCTGCAGCGCGTCGAGCAGCTCGGCGGCGCCGGGGAAGCTGTCGACGTGCATGCCTTCACGGCTCAGCGATTTCTCCAGCACCCAGCGGATCGATTCGTCGTCGTCGACGATCCACACGCGGATCGCAGCGGAGTCGTGCAGCTTCATCGCGTTCATGGTGCCCATGGTTCTGCAGATACCCTCGGGTCCGGCGCTGGGGGCGGAACGGTGATCACGGTGGTCACGCGGGCAGCTCCAGCGGCAGGTAGATCGAGAAGATGGTGATGCCCGGTCGGGACTGGCATTCGATCAGGCCCCCGTGACTGTTGATCAGGTACTGAGCAATCGGCAGGCCAAGTCCGGTGCCTTCTGCGCGGGTCGTCACCATTGGATAGAAGATTTTCTCGATCATCGCCGGCGCGATGCCGCCACCGTTGTCCTCGACGTCGATCTGCACCGCCAGCCGGTGGCGTACGCCGCCGATGGTGAACTGCCGCCGCATCCGCGTGCGCAGCGTGATCAGCGGCCGATCCGGACGCGGGCTGGCGGCAATCAGCGCCTGCAGCGCGTTGCGCGCGAGGTTCAGCGTCGCCTGGATCAGCTGTTCGCGGTCGATCCGCAGCTCGGGAATCGAAGGGTCGTAGTCGCGCTGCACGCTCAGCAGCGCACGGCCTTCAGCCTCGATCAGCTGGCGCACGTGCTCCAGCACTTCGTGGATGTTGACCATCTCTTTCTGCGGCAGCCGGTTCGGGCCGAGCAGGCGGTTGACGAGGTTCTGCAGGCGATCCGCCTCGCGGATGATGACCCGCGTGTACTCGAGATGCTCGGAATCCGGGAACTCGCGCTCGAGCAGCTGGGCCGCGCCGCGGATGCCGCCGAGCGGGTTCTTGATCTCGTGCGCGAGCCCGCGGATCAGCTCGCGGCTGGCGCGGTGCTGGGCCAGCAGCTGCTCGTCGCGGGAGATGCGCAGGTGGCGATCCAGCGGCAGGATTTCCAGCACCAGGCTCGGGCCGGAAAACTGGGCCGGCGTGGCGGTGCAATCGACCGTCAGGCAGTCGTGCCCGGCGTCATCGCCAGGACGGCGCAGTTTCAGCTCGCGCTCGATGAAGCCGGTGCCGGTCTCGATCGCGCGCTGGAGCCGCGGCAGCTGTTCGACCAGATGCGGCACAGCCACGCTCAGCGTCAGCCCCTGGACGTGCCGGCGACTGACGCTGAACAGCGTCTCGGTCGCCGAGTTCAGGTAGGTGACGCGCAGAGCCGAATCCAGCGTGATGATCGCCGTGGTCAGGCCATCGAGGATGCCGGCCGGCTGAACGCGGTTCAGCACGGGTAATTTCATCCTCATGTGTCAGCAAAATGTGAGCCAAAGCGGTGCAGAAACCGCATCAGCGCAGCACCATCGGCGGTTTCACGTGCACCGTCACCGGCGTTGCCCGGGCCCGCTCGCGCCCTTCGGCATCCACGATCGCCGCGCCGAGCTGATGCTCGCCGCGCTCCACGCGTTCGAACAGCCAGGCCGTCGAGGCGGTGGCGGTCCGGTTCTGCTGCACGCCGTCGAGGAAGTACAGCAGGCCCTGGCCCGGCTGCAGGTTGGCGTCGACGCTCATGCTGACGCCGCCACTGGCATCGCGAAGGGTGTCATCCGGCGCCGGTGACACGATGCGGATGTGGCTTTCGGCCGCCATCGCTGCCTTGCGGTCGCCGTCGCTCTCGGAGGGCGCCGGGAGCCGCGTCTCGGACGGCGTGTAGGTCTGCAGCGGCGGCAGTTCCACCGGCTTCGCGCCGTCCTTTGGCGGCTTGTCGCCGTAGTGGGTGACGCCCTTCGCGTCGACCCAGCG
Organism: uncultured Nevskia sp.; assembly: GCA_964411025.1. GTDB lineage: Bacteria > Pseudomonadota > Gammaproteobacteria > Nevskiales > Nevskiaceae > Nevskia. Next base: position 1,081 of record CAYPJK010000375.1, on the reverse strand, counting down.
ATAGATATCGGCCCGGGCCGGCAGCAGGTGCAGCAGCAGGGCAAGGGTCAGTAGCAGGCGCATCGCCGGACGATAGCGCCGCGTCGCGCGCTGCGGCAAACCGCCGGCGTCGAGCGGCGGCGACCTGCCGACCACCTTCGATGGACCTTGCCTGCCCCCGCCGCTGCCTGCAACGAAAATGCCCCCGTTTCCGGGGGCATCTCCAGCATCACATTCGACCGGGGAAACCACGGAATCCCTCGGGATTCCGTGGCGGACCCACGGGCGACTACGCGCTTACGGTTCGTTACGCCGATCTGGGCGTCACAAGTT
>CAYPJK010000375.1:0-759 GCA_964411025.1 uncultured Nevskia sp. | reverse complement strand
ATGCGGAAGCGGGTCACTTCCTGCATCTTCAGCTCGATGTACGCATCGATCAGATCGTTGGTGAACACGCCGCCCTTGGTCAGGAACTCGCGGTCGGCGTCGAGGGCTTCCAGCGCCATGTCGAGGCTGTGGCAGACGCGCGGGATCAGCTTGTCCTCTTCCGGCGGCAGGTGGTAGAGGTCCTTGTCCGACGCTTCGCCCGGGTGGATCTTGTTCTGGATGCCATCGAGGCCGGCCATCATCATCGCGGTGAACGCGAGGTAGGGGTTCGCCGAGGAGTCCGGGAAGCGGACTTCGATGCGGCGGCCCTTCGGATTCGGCACGTACGGAATGCGGATCGAGGCCGAACGGTTGCGGGCCGAGTAGGCCAGCATCACCGGCGCTTCGAAGCCCGGCACCAGGCGCTTGTAGCTGTTGGTGCCCGGATTGGTGAACGCGTTCAGCGCCTTGGCGTGCTTGAGGATGCCGCCGATGTAGTACAGCGCGGTATCCGACAGGCCGCCGTAGCCGTCGCCGGCGAACAGGTTCTTGCCGTTCAGCGACAGCGACTGGTGCACGTGCATGCCCGAGCCGTTGTCGCCGACGATCGGCTTCGGCATGAAAGTCGCCGTCTTGCCGTAGGAGGCCGCGACGTTCCACACCGTGTACTTCAGGATCTGCAGCCAGTCCGCGCGCTGCACAAGCGGTGCAAACTTGGTGCCGATCTCGCATTGGCCGGCGGCCGCCACTTCATGGTGGTGCACCTCGACTTCCACGCCC
>CAYPJK010000374.1:0-3506 GCA_964411025.1 uncultured Nevskia sp. | reverse complement strand
CGGCCGTTCATCTTCACCAACCTGAAAACCGGGCACGGGCTGGACGAGGTGATCGCCTTCATCGTTCGCCAGGGCATGCTGACACCGAGCCTGGCCGGCTGAGCTTCTGCCGGACGCCCGACTGCTCTACGCTCGCGGCAGACCGCCACGGGAGCGCCGCGACATGCCGCAGATGATCTCGAAGTACTTCTCGCTCGAAGAGATGTGCCGTTCCGATCTCGCCGATCGCAACGGCATCGACAATCTGGCACGCGATCCGGCCGTGATCGCCGCGCTGACCGATCTGGCGACCGAGCTGCTCGACCCGATCCGCGAGCACTACGGCCGCTCGATCCGGCCGAACTCCGGCTATCGCTCGCGCAAGCTGGAAGAGAAGCTGTACTTCAAGAAGGTCGCCGAGCTGAAGCGCACCGGTGGCACAGCGGCCGTCGACGCTTGGTTCAACGCCAAGCAGCATCCGAAGGGCGAGGCGGCCGACCTGGAAATTCCCGGCGTGCCGAATGCCAAGTTCTACGAGTGGATCAAGGGCAGCGGCCTTGCGTTCGACCAGCTGATCCTCGAAGGCGTGACCCGGCCCGACGACCCGACCTCCGGCTGGGTCCACGTGTCGTTCCGGCGCGGCCGCAACCGCCGCAAGGCCTTCCTGATGGCCGACACCGGCCTGTAGGCCGGAGCCTCAGTCTTCGCCCTGTCCCCGGCGGTCGCCGGCCGGCGGCTGGCGCAGGAACGCCTCGATCTCGTCGATGCGCCGCGCGGCGTCCTCGTAGCCGATGCGGATCAGCTCGCGGGTGAACTGGGTGTCGAACAGCAGATAGCTGGTCAGGTCGGCACTGCGAGCGTCCGGTGCGCCGAGCGCGTCGAGCAGGTAACGCACCGTGGGCGGAATCCGGTGCTTCATCGCGTCGGCGATCATGGCCAGGTCTTCCGATGGCGCGATCGCCAGTGGCTCGACCACCCGGATCGGCTCTCGCATCCGGCCGCTGACCGCTTCGCGACTGGCCTCCGGCATCGCCGCAATCAGCTCGTTCATCCGTTTCAGGTGATCGAGATCGGCATCGAGGTGATCGAGGAAGACCGCGTTCATGAACACGCCGCAGATCTGCGACAGCGGTGGCCGGCGCAGCGACGGACCGAGGTCGCCGGCCAGCGGCGCCAGTTCGGCGCGCGTCAGGTGATCGGCGGTGTTGGCGCAGCGGATGCCGATCGCCAGCACCCGGCTGGCGCCGAGACGGATCGCCGGGCTCATCGGCGTGGTCAGGCGCAGCGCGCCGTCGCCGAACCAGGCGGTGGCGCCGTCGATCTCGACCGGTGCCGGCGGGAACACGACCGGAATCGCCGCCGAGGCGCAGATGTGCGGAATGCCGATCTTCGCCTTCAGCGCGACGCGCCGGCTCTTCAGCCACAGCGGATGTCCCGGCTGTCCTTCGATGAAGGTGTAGGACTTGCCGGAGTGGTAGCCGGTGGCCGTCACTGCCAGCGCGTAGAGCTGGCCGGCGGCCAGCGCGCGGGCCGTGCCGTCGACCGGCAGGTGGGCACGCAGGAAATCCGGCAGCGGTGCAGTGTCGAGCAGCGACTGCAGCCGGCCGGCACCCATCAGGCTGCCGGTGGCGGCGTCGAGCCCCAGCCGCAGCCCGTTGCGCAGCAGCGCGCGGAGATCGGTGCGGTAGACCTGCCGGGCTTCCAGCTGCGACCACAGGAACGCCAGCCGCCGGGTGGCACCGTGGAAGTCCTCGCTGCCGCCGGCAATCATCAGGCCGTTGATCGCCCCCGCCGAGGCGCCGGTGACGATCGGAAACGGCGAGGGCTTGTGGCGCAGCGCCGGCAGTTCGCCGATGCGCTTCAGCACGCCGGCCTGGTAGGCGCCGCGCGAGCCGCCGGCGGTCAGCACCAGGCCGGTCTTGCGGCGGAAGCGCCAGGCGGCATCGATGTGGCCGGTCATCGGAACGGCTGCTGCTGGGGGCTGCGCATGACGTCTGCTCCGGGTGGCGGGCTGCTGCCGGTGTCGGCGGTTCAGGGCAGCAAGACAGGTGCCAGCCGAGACTGGCGGCCGGGGGTCAGGAGCGGAACAGTCGCGAATACTGGGTTTCGTGGCGGGCGCTGGCGATACCCTGCATCGGGCTGGCAATGCCGATGTCGTCGTCCTCGACGGCGGCGGCGCTGTCGACAATCTCCGGAATCCGCTGGATCAGCCGGCCGATCAGCCGCTGGCCGGCGTTCTGGCCCAGCGGCACCAGCTTGATCGCGGCCAGTACCTGGTTTTCGCACCAGCTCCACAGGTAGCCGGTCGCAGCATCGCTGGCGCCGATGTCCCAGCGCACCGCTGCCAGCGCGAACAGCGCCGCATGGCTGGCGTCGGGCTGGCCGACCCAGGCCTTGGCCTCGTGAATGCCGTGCTCGACCAGTACCCGTGCCAGCGCGGTGCCCAGATGGCGGTCCTCGGCGCGCAGCTCGGCGGTTTCGCGGGCGGCGATCAGTCGGGCGCTGAGCCGCCGGGCGCGCGGCGCGCTGCGTTCGCTCCAGGCCGCGTGCAGGCGCAGCAGCATCGGCAGATCCAGCGTGCCGATCGCGTGTTCGGCGAGGCCGGCGATCCATTCGCCGCTGCTGGCGGCGTCATGCACCAGCCCGCGTTCGACGGCGTCCTCCAGTCCCTGCGAAAAATGGAAGCCACCGATCGGCAGCGCCGGGCTGGTCAGGTTCAGCAGGCGGAGCAAGGCGGTACCGCCGCTGCCATACATCGGCGCCGTCCTCAGCCGTGACCGTGGGCGTGGCCGTGGCCGCCGCCATAGGCGCCGCCTTCCGGCTCGAACGGCGCTTCCTCGACGGTCACTGAAAAGCCCTGGCCGCGCAGCATCTCGTCGAACACATGGTCGTGCCGGAAGCGCAGCCAGCCGGCGCCGATCTGCACCGGCACGTGGCGGTTGCCGAGGTGGTAGCTGGCCCGCGCCAGTCGCCAGGGGTCATCGCAGCGGACGGTCGACACGACCTCGTCGGCGGCGACAATCTCGACGATCCGGCCGTCGTCGGCCTGCAGGCGGTCGCCGCCGCGCAACACCAGGCCCCGTTCGAGGCGCAGGCCGACTTCCTCGCCGGTCGACAGCTTCGCCAGCTGCCGGCTGCGGGTGCGCAGGTCGAACGGCAGCTCGATACGGACACTGGCAGCGCTGCCGTTGTCGCCGAGGTGCTTGGTGATGGTCAGCATCCGGTCGCGGGCCTCGGGCTAGAACAGGAAATAGCGCTGCGCCAGCGGCAGTTCGGCAGCCGGCTCGCAGTGCAGGCGCACGCCGTCGGCGCGCACCTCGTAGGTCTGGGCATCGACCTCGATCCTTGGCATCAGATCGTTGTGGATCAGGTCGCGCTTGGTGATCGTGCGGGTGTTGCGGCAGGCGACGAGCCGCTTGCGCAGGCCCAGCCGCTCGCGCAGCCCGCCATCGCGCGCGGCTTTCGAGACGAAGGTCAGCGAGGTCGCGGCCACCGCGCCGCCCAGCGCGCCGAACATCGGCCGGTAG
>CAYPJK010000373.1:0-3507 GCA_964411025.1 uncultured Nevskia sp. | reverse complement strand
CGCGGTGGCGGCGGACAGGCCGATGCCGCTGATCCCGGCGGCCCGCGCGCGGCGGATCAGCGCCACCAGTTCGGCCGCTGCCGCGGCATAGCCGAGGCCTTCCGGGCGGATGTTGGACAGGCAGTTCCGCTCGGCATCGGTAGTGCCGGGCTGCGGGGCGTGGGTGAGATAGGCGCCGAGGCTGTCCGGCGCGCTGAGCCCCGGCCGCTCGCCGATCAGGCAGACCACCAGCCGCGCGCCGAGCGCCATCGCCACCGGGTCGGCCAGCGCGACGCGGGCCTGTCTGGCGATCACCAGCGGGCCGATCACCAGGTCATCCAGCATCGGCAGGCTGATGGCCAGCAGCGGCGCGGCATGGCGCTGTGCGGCGACGGCCGACAGGCCATCGGCGATCACGAACACGAGGTCCGGCGCCGCTGCGGGGCGCGCCGAGGCCGCCGCCGAGGCCGGATCGAGCCGCCGGCCCCAGTCTGGCCGGGCCAGGTAGGCGGCTCGGTTCGGCGCGGCGCTGCGCACCTCGAGCACCGGCAGGCCAAAGCCGGCGAGATCCGCGCGCAGTGCCGGCACGTCGAGCGCGGCGTGCACCGCATCGCGGGCCTGCGCGTGGGCAACGCCGAAAGCCAGCAGCTCGCGGGTCGGCAGGCTGGCGCCGCTGCGGCCAAGGGCGATGCGGGCCGGCGTGTGGATGCGCAGTGTCGCCCAGGGGTCGGCGGCAACCGGCGGTGCGGAGTGTGGCACCGGCTTCAGGGGCGTCATCGGCCCAGCGCCTCGATGCTGTCGGCCAGCGGCAGCGCCGGCAGGCTGCCGGGTGGCAGCAGCCGGCCGTTGCCATCGATCAGCTGCCGGTCCTGCAGCCAGGCCTCGAACTCCGGCGCGTGGCGCAGGCCCAGGGTTTCGCGCAGCGCCAGCGCATCGTGGAAGCTGGTGCTCTGGTAGCCAAGCATCACGTCGTCGGCGCCGGGCACGCCCATCACGAAATTGACGCCGGCCGCGCCGAGCAGCACCAGCAGGTTGTCCATGTCGTCCTGGTCGGCTTCGGCGTGGTTGGTGTAGCAGACGTCCACTCCCATCGGCAGGCCGAGCAGCTTGCCGCAGAAGTGGTCCTCCAGCCCTGCGCGGACGATCTGCTTGCCGTCGTGCAGGTACTCCGGGCCGATGAAGCCGACCACCGAGTTGACCAACAGCGGCGCGAACGCCCGGCAGACCGCATAGGCGCGCGCCTCGCAGGTTTGCAGGTCAAGCCCGTGGTGCGCCTGGGCGGACAGCGCCGCGCCCTGGCCGGTTTCGAAGTACATGACGTGATGGCCGACCGTGCCGCGCCGCAGGCTCAGGCCTGCGTCCTGCGCCTCGCGCAGCAGCGCCAGCGACACACCGAAGCTGCGGTTCAACGCTTCGGTGCCGCCGACCGACTGAAACACCAGGTCAACCGGCGCGCCGCGTTCGATCGCCTCGATCTGGCGCGTGACATGGGCCAGCACGCAGGACTGGGTCGGGATCGCGTTGCGGGCGATCAGCTGATCGAGCATCTCCCACAGCGCGTGCAGTTTCGCGGGATCGTCGCTGGCCGGGTTGATGCCGATGCAGGCGTCGCCGGCGCCGTACAGCAGGCCGTCGATGGTGGACGCGAGGATGCCGCGCGGATCGTCGGCCGGATGGTTCGGCTGCAGGCGGGTCGCCAGCCGGCCGGGTAGCCCGATGGTCGAGCGGAATGCCGTGACCACGCGGATCTTGCGGGCGGCGAGGATCAGGTCCTGGTTGCGCATCAGTTTCGACACCGCTGCCCCCATTTCCGGCGTCAGCCCCGGTGCCAGCGCGGCCAGCGCCGCGGTGTCGGCCTGCGGCGACAACAGCCAGTCGCGGAAGGCGCCGACCGTCAGGCTGGAGACCGGCGCGAACGCCGCCGCGTCGTGGCTGTCGACGATCAGCCGGCTGACTTCGTCGTGTTCGTAGGGAATCAGCGCTTCGTCGAGGAACGCGCGCAGCGGCAGATCGGCCAGCAGCACGCGGGCCGCCATCCGTTCTTCCGCCGATACCGCCGCGACGCCGGCCAGCGCATCGCCGGCGCGGAAGGGCGAGGCCTTGGCGAGCAGTGTGGCCAGGCTGTCGAAAACATGGCTGCGGACGCCGATCGAGGTGCGGTAGCTCATGCGTTTTCCGGGATGCGCAAGCCATGCCAGCCTGCGGGCCGCGATCGACGGACGCAAGGCCGGGCAGCGGCGGGTAAAATCGCGATCCTCCCCGCTGCGCGCGACATCACCATGACTGCCTTGACGCTGGCCCTGTCCAAGGGCCGCATCCTCGACGACTGCCTGCCGCTGCTGAAGGCCGCCGGCATCGCGCCTGCGGTCGACGCCGGCCGCCTGCTGCGGATTCCAACCGAGGATCCGGGCGTCGAACTGCTGGAAGTCCGGCCGACCGACGTGCCGACCTATGTCGAATACGGCGCCGCCGATCTCGGCATCGTCGGCAAGGACATCCTGCTGGAGCATGGTGGCGGCGCGCTGTACGAGCCGCTGGATCTCGGCTTTGCGACCTGCCGGCTCAGTGTGGCGACCAAGAACGATTCGCCGCTGGTGAAAAACCCGCGTCACAGCTTTGGCCGCCGCCTGCGGGTCTGCACCAAGTACCCCGAAACCACGCGCCGCTTCTACGCCGCACGCGGCGAGCAGGTGGAAGTGATCAAGCTCTACGGCTCGATGGAGCTTGGGCCGCTGGTCGGGCTGTCCGACGTGATCGTCGACCTGGTCGCCACCGGCGGCACCCTGCGCGCCAACGGCCTGGTCGAGATCGAAACCATCTACACCTCCACCGCGCGACTGGTGGTCAACAAGGCGGCGATGAAGATGAAGCACGCGGCGATCCGTGCGCTGCTCGATCGTCTCGCCGGAGCGGTCGAACATGCTTGAGATTGCGAGGCTGGATTCCCGCGCCGCCGACTTCGATCAGACGCTCGGCGCGCTGCTTGACCGCGCGCCGGAAGCCGATCCGAAAGTCACCGCCGTGGTCGCCGACATCATCGCGGCGATCCGCGCGCGCGGCGATGACGCGCTGGTCGAATACACCAACCGCTTCGATCGCCGCAGCGTCGTATCGGCTGCCGAGCTGGAAATCCACAAGGCGGCGCGTGAAGCGGCGTGGCACTCGCTGGACCCGGCGCTGCGGGCAGCGCTGGAGGCCGCCGCCGAGCGGATTCGCGCCTATGCGCAGCACCAGAAGCTCGAAGGCTGGGAATTCACCGATGCCGACGGCAACCGCCTCGGCCAGAAGGTGACGCCGATGGACCGCGCCGGCCTGTATGTGCCAGGCGGCAAGGCGGCTTATCCATCCAGCGTGCTGATGAACGCGATCCCGGCCAAGGTGGCCGGTGTCGGCGAACTAGTGATGGTGGTGCCGGCCGGCGATGGCGTGGTCAACCCGGTGGTGCTCGGCGCCGCTCACCTGGCCGGGGTCGATCGCGTGTTCACCATCGGCGGCGCGCAGGCCGTGGCGGCGCTGGCCTATGGCACG
>CAYPJK010000372.1:0-3512 GCA_964411025.1 uncultured Nevskia sp. | reverse complement strand
CCTACACAGCGATCATCCATTGCGTGGTCGGTGGCTGGTCCTTGCCGCTGACGGCGGCCTGCGATCACGAGATGGACATCTTTGTCGAACTGATGCGCGACCCGGTGGCCGGCAACATGGTGCGCACCCTGTTCCTCAACCGCCTGAAGGCCGCGAAGCTGGGCCTGCTGGCACCGGATTCGGTGCTGAGCCGCGGCCCGCAGGCGCTGCTTCCGGCGCTCAAGGCCGCCAGCGAGCGGGCCAAGGCCGGCGGCGCCGACGAGGCCACCCAGCTTGCGCAGGTGACGCTGGCAGCGCTGCGCTGCGCCGCTGCCGGCGGGGTTGAACAGCCGGAGCTGGCCGATGTCGCGGCCGTCGTCGGCGGCCTGTTCCCGTCCTATGCCGGCGGCCCGTTCACCCACGCCCGTCAGCTCGGCGCGGCGGCGCTGGCGAAGCAGGTCGGCGATGATCCGGCGATCGCCGCATTCTTCGCCGAGCCGGCCCAGGCAGCGGCCTGAACCGCGCGCCATGGCCATCGATCGCAGTCACCTCGGCTATGCGCTGCCGCCGTTCACTGTCGAGGTGACGCCGGCGCGCATCGCGCTGTTTCGCAAGGCGATCGGCGCCGATACCGGCGCGCCGGATGTCGCACCGCCCACTTTCATGAAGGCGGTCGAAGGCGAGCAGAACAGCTCGCGACGCATCCTGGAAACCCTCGGCGTCGACCTGAAACGCGTGCTGCACGCCGAGCAGCAGTTCGACTACCTCGGCCCGATCCGCGCCGGCGACACGCTCACCGTGCAGCGGACGGTCACCGACCTCTACGACAAGAAGAACGGGGCGATGGATTTCATCGTCATCGAATCGACCGTTTCCCACGCTGCGCGCGGTCTGCTCGGGCGTTCGCGGCAAGTGGTGCTGGTGCGCAATCCCCAGGCCCGCGCCGGAGCCGGAACTGGAGCCGCCGCATGAGGCTTGATCAGGCCCGCCCCGGCGAGCAGGTGGCCGAATGCCAGACCGGGCCGATTCCCCGCGAACAGCTGGCGCTGTACGCCGAGGCCTCGGGCGACAGCAATCCGCTGCACCTCGACCCGGCGTTCGCCCGCAAGGCCGGCTTCGACGACGTGATCGTCCACGGCATGCTCGGCATGGCGCTGCTCGGCCAGTTGCTGAGCACGCAGTTCGCCGCGTTCACGCTGAGCCGCTTCGACGCCCGCTTCGTTGCAGTGCTGCCGGTCGGCCAATCGCTGCGCTGCACGGCCACGCTGGCCGAACGCACGTCAACGGCGCTGACGCTGGACCTCGAAGCCTTCGACAACAGCGGCAAGTCGATCATCGTCGGCCGCGCCAGCCTGACGCCGCCGGCCTGACGACCATGAGCCGCAAGCTCGATGTCTCGGCCGTGATCGCCGGCCTCGCGCCCGGCATGACCGTGTTCGTGCCCGGCCTGTCCGGCGAAAGCCTGGCCTTCCATGAGGCGCTGCAGGCAGCGCCCGACAAAGCCGCCGGCGTGACCTTCACCGGCCTGCATTTTCCCGGCATCAACCGCAGCGACTATCTCGGCCTGCACCCGGACGCGCGCCAGCGCGCCTACGTGATGACGCCGGGGCTGCGGGCCGGTCTGGTCGACGGCCGCGCCGAACTGCTGACGCTGGACTACCCCGGCATCTATCGCGATCTCGCCGCCCGCGCCAGCGAGGTCGACCTGGCCATCGCCCAGGTCAGCCCGCCGGATCGCGAGGGCCGCTGCAGTTTCGGCCCGAGCAGCGATTTCCACCCGGCGATCTGGGCGCGCGCCCGCCGCCGCGTGCTGCACGTGAACCCGCAGGTGCCGCGCACCCGGGGCGCGTTCTCGGTGCGGCTCGACGGCGTCGATGCCTACTTCGAGGCGGCCAGCCCGCTGGTGCAGTACCACGCAGGCGGCCTTTCGCCCGCCATCGCGCAGCACGCCGCCAGGGTTGCCAGCCTGGTCCGCGACGGCGATACGCTGGAGTTCGGCGTCGGCAAGCTGCCGGGCGCCATCCTGGCCGCCCTCGTCCATCATCGCGGCCTGCACATCTGGTCGGGCATGGTGACCGATGCGGTTTCGACGCTGCTCGATAACGGCGCCATCGCCGCGCGCGGCGCGATCGACGCCGGCGTTGCGCTGGGCGATGCCAGCTATTACGCGCGCCTCGAACGCGATGACAGCTACTACTTCCGGCCTGTATCGCAGACCCATGACGTCCGCCGGCTGGCGGCGCTCAAGCAGTTCTGCGCGATCAACTCGGCCGTCGATGTCGATCTGTTCGGGCAGGTCAATGCCGATTCGCTGAACGGCCGGCTGATGGCCGGCGTCGGCGGCCTGCCAGCGTTCGTCGCCGGTGCGCAGCTGTCGGACGGCGGCCGCTCGATCGTGGCCTTGCCGGCGGCGACCGACGATGGCCGCCACTCGCGGATCGTCGCCCGGTTCAACAACGGGCTGGTCGCGCTGCCGCGTCACGCCGCCGATTACGTGGTCACCGAACACGGCATCGCCGAATTGCGCGGTCGCGACCTCCGCGGCCGCGCCGAGGCGCTGATCGCCATCGCGGCACCGGCGTTCCGCGCGCAGCTGGCGGCCGACTGGGACGCGATCCTGCGCAAGCTCTGAATCCGATCACTTCCGAACAACCCCTGCACACAAGGAATCCGCTCCATGTCCCAACCGACGGCAACCGGCCTGCTGGCCGGCAAGGTCGCACTCGTCACCGGCGCCGGTCGCGGCATCGGCCGCGGCATCGCGCTGGAACTGGCCAGGGCCGGCGCCAGGGTGGTCGTCAATGATCTCGGCGTGTCGCTGAGCGGCGAGGCCGGCGGCGAATCCCCGGCCGATGCCGTGGTCCGCGAAATCAAGGCGCTGGGCAGCGACGCCATCGCCGACACCCATTCGGTGGCCAGCTTCGACGGCGCGCAGGCGATGATCGACGCCGCCCGCAAGGCCTTCGGCCGCATCGACTGCGTGGTCAACAACGCTGGCAACCTGCGCGACGTGATCTTCCACAAGATGAGCGAGGAAGAATTCGACGCGGTGATCGCCGTGCACCTGAAGGGCTCGTGGAACACCAGCCGCGCGGCCGCGCCGTACTTCAAGGAACAGGGCTCGGGCAGCTTCATCCACATGACCTCGACCTCCGGGCTGGTCGGCAATTTCGGTCAGGCCAACTACTGTGCGGCCAAGCTCGGCATCGTCGGCCTGTCGAAGGCCATCGCGCTCGACATGCAGCGCTTCGGCGTGCGTTCCAACGCCATCGCGCCGTTCGCCTGGACGCGCATGGTCAGCTCGATTCCGGACGAGACGCCGGAACAGAAGAAGCGCGTCGAAGGGCTGAAGAAGCTGATCCCCGAAAAGATCGCGCCGTTCGTTGCCGCGCTGGCCAGCGATCAGGCCAAACACGTGACCGGCCAGATCTTCGGCGTGCGCAACAACGAGATCTATCTGTTCAGCCAGCCGCGCCCGATCCGCACCGCGCACACCAGCGATGGCTGGACGCCGGAGGCGATCGTCGACCGCG
>CAYPJK010000371.1:0-3517 GCA_964411025.1 uncultured Nevskia sp. | reverse complement strand
GTCGATGACGCTGATGATGTCGACGATCTTCTTCGACGACGTCTGGATCGCGCTCATCGTGCCGACCACTTCGCCGACCACCCTGCCGCCCTTCAGCGCGACATCGGACGCGCCCAGCGCCAGCTGGTTGGCCTGGCGGGCATTCTCGGCGTTCTGCCGGACGGTGGAAGTCAGCTCCTCCATCGAGCTGGCGGTTTCTTCCAGCGAAGCGGCCTGCTGTTCGGTGCGCGCGGAAAGGTCGCTGTTGCCGGTGGCAATCTCGCGGGCTGCGGTGTTGATCGCTTCGGTCGATTCCTGGATGCGGGTGACCACGGCGGCCATGTTGTCGACCAGCGCGTTGACGCCGCCGCACAGCTCGCGGATCGGGCCGGCCTTGTCGTCCAGCGGCACGCGCTGGGTCAGGTCGCCTGCGCGCGCCGCCAGCGCCACCGCCTGCGTCTGCTCGACCGCCACGTTCAGCGCCATCTGGGCCAGCACCTGCTCGGTGATGTCGGTAGCGAACACGGCGGCCTTGCAGGGCTTGCCGGCGAGATCGAGGATCGATTTGTAGTTGGCCTGGAAACAGACCACCTTGCCTTAGCGGCCGATGCGCTTGTACTGGCCGTCAGGGCTGTCTCCGCGAGCGATCCGCGCCAGCAGCTCGCGGCCTTCGGCGAGTGCCGAAGCGGTCTGTTCCAGCAGCAGGTCGTGGTGGCGGCCGACCAGTTCTTCCTGGGTATAGCCGGTGGCGCGGCAGAAGTTGTCGTTGGCCATCAGGATGGTGCCGTCCAGCGCCAGCTGGATCGCGCAGCGCGCCCGGTAGACCGCCGCCATCTGGCCGGCGGCATCGGTGTCCTTGATCTTCTGCGCGGTGATGTCGGTGGCGTACTTGATGATCTGCTGCGGCCGGCCGGCGGCATCGAGGATCGGGTTGTAGGCCGCGCTCAGCCAGACTTCGCGGCCATCCTTGCCGAAGCGGCGGAACTGGCCGGTGCCGGGCTCGCCACGGCCGAGCCGTTCCCAGAACTGCGTGTATTCGGCCGACGCGCGATGCGCCGGATCGACGAACATCGCGTGATGCTTGCCGACGATCTCGTCCAGCGCGTAGCCGGTGGCATCGAGGAAGTTCTGGTTGGCGTCGACGATCTTGCCGTCGAGCGTGAACTTGATCACCGCCTGGGTCTTGGAGATCGCGTCGAGCTGACTTTCGTAGACCGCCGCCTTGAGCTTGGCCTCGGTGATGTCGGTGGCGTACTTGACCACCTTCAGCGGCTTGCCATCCGGCCCGATGATCGGGTTGTAGGTGGCCTGGATCCAGATCTCGCGGCCGCCCTTGGCGATCCGCTTGTAGGTACCGCCGTCGAACTCGCCACGGCCGAGCTTGGTCCAGAACTGCGTGTAGGCGGCGCTGTTGCGGGTATCGGCGTCGACGAACAGCGCGTGATGCTGGCCGACGATCTCGTCGAGCCGGTAGCCGAGCGCAGCGCAGAAGTTGTCGTTGGCGGTCAGCACCCGGCCGTCGAGCGTGAACTCAATGACCGCCTGCGCCTTCGAGATCGCCTTCAGCTGACCTTCGTAATCGGCGGCCTGCAGCTTGGCCTGGGTGATGTCGGTGGCGTACTTGACCACCTTGAACGGCTTGCCCGCAGGATCGAGGATCGGGTTGTAGCTGGCCTGGATCCAGATCTCGCGGCCGCCCTTGCCGACCCGCTTGTACTGGCCGGCATCGAACTCGCCACGGCCGAGCTTGGCCCAGAACGCGGCGTACTCGGCGCTGTGACGTTCCTCCGCTGTCACGAACATCGCGTGATGCTGGCCCTTGATCTCGTCGAGCCGGTAGCCGACCGCCGCGCAGAAGTTGTCGTTGGCATTCAGGATGCGGCCGTCCAGAGAGAACTCGATCACCGCCTGCGCCTTGCCGATCGCCGCGATCTGGCCGTGGAACTCGGCCGCATGCAGCGTGGCCTGGGTGACGTCGCTGGCGTACTTGATGATCTTGTACGGCCGCCCGGCAGGATCGAGGATCGGGTTGTAGCTGGCCTGGATCCAGACCTCGCGACCGTCCTTGCCGATGCGCCGGTACTGGCCGGCGTCGTACTCGCCGCGTCCGAGCTTGGCCCAGAACTGGCGGTAGGCTTCGGATGCACGCTCCTCGGCCGTGACGAACATCGAATGATGCTGGCCGCAGACCTCGTCCAGCCGGTAGCCAACCGCCTTCAGGAAGTTGTCGTTGGCGTGCAGGATCCGGCCGTCGGGCGTGAATTCGATCACCGCCTGCGACTTGGCGATGGCATCGAGCTGTCCCTGCTGGTCGACGGCACGCAGCCTGGCTTCGGTGATGTCGCTGGCGTACTTGACGACCTTGACCGGCTTGCCGTCAGGCCCCTCGATCGGGTTGTAGGTCGCCTGCAGCCAGACCTCGCGGCCGCCCTTGGCGAGCCGCCGATACTGGCCGGCGTCGAACTCGCCACGACCGAGCTTTTCCCAGAACTGCCGGTATTCGTTCGTTGCCTGCAGCTCCGGCGTCACGAACATCGAATGGTGCTGGCCCTGGATCTCGTCGAGCCGGTAGCCGAAGGTATTCAGGAAGTTGTCGTTGGCGTGCAGGATGCGGCCGTCCATCGAGAACTCGATGACCGCCAGGCTGCGGTTGATCGCCTCGAGCCGGCAGGCCTGATCGGCCCTGCGGGTACGGTCGGCAGCGCGGTTCAGCAGCGAATCGAAAAGCTTCATGGCGGGTTCCGGATGAACAGGTTCGAAGATCGGGCAAGGTGGGCGCGCAACGGCCACCGTCCGCTGCAAGACCGGTTCCCGGCAGCCGATGCCGGAAATCCGGCATCGATCACGCTGCCGTCGCCAGCGGGCCGATGACCGCACCGGCCTAAAAAAAGCCCCGCACCCGACGTCTGTTGACGTGGGGACGGGGCGTGGGTGCAGGACCCGGATGCCGCTAAGGCGCAGGAATCAGAACTCGGTCCAGGTATCGGTCGCCGTGGCCGCACGACCACCGGCGGCCGATGCCGGACGACGCAGCGGCGCGGCCGGTGCACTGCGGCCACGCGAGACGGCCGGCTTGACCGGCGCCGGGGCGCGGCGGCTGGCGGCACTGGTGCTGGCCGTGGCGTTGGCATTGGCATTGGCATTGGCGGCCGATTCGGTGACGGTGAACGCGGCCACGGCCGCCGACAGGCTGCGCGCCTGGTCTTCCATCGAACGGGCCGCCGCCGAGGCTTCCTCGACCAGCGCCGCGTTCTGCTGGGTCACCTGATCCATCTGGGTGATCGCCTGGTTGACCTGATCGATGCCGGTCGACTGCTCCTGCGAAGCCGCCGAGATCTCGGCCATGATGTCGGTCACCCGCTTCACGCTGGTCACCACCTCGTCCATCGTCTTGCCGGCCTGTTCGACCAGCCGCGCGCCGACATCGACCTTCTCGACCGAATCGCCGATCAGGGTCTTGATCTCCTTGGCCGCCGAGGCGCTGCGCTGCGCCAGGCTGCGCACTTCCGCCGCCACCACCGCGAAGCCGCGGCCCTGC
>CAYPJK010000370.1:0-3539 GCA_964411025.1 uncultured Nevskia sp. | reverse complement strand
ACGTGTTCATCCTGATCATGTGCATTGCCGCCTACAAGTCAGTGGTGGCCGGCATCATCCTGCTGATCCCGGTGAACCTCGCCAACGAGGCGCTGATCGCGGCGATGCATCTGCTCGGCGTTGGCCTGGACACCAATTCGATGATCGTGGCGGCGATCGGCGTCGGTGTCGACATCGACTACGGCATTTACCTGATGAGCCGCATCTGCGAGGAGATCCAGACCACCACGGGCAGCGACGACGAGCGCTGGGCGGCCTCGATCGACAGCGCGCTGCGCACCACCGGCAAGGCGATCCTGTTCACCGCCAGCGTCATGGTGATCGGCATCATCCCGTGGTACGCGATGTCGGGCCTCAAGTTCGTCGCCGACATGGGCCTGCTGCTGATCGCGATCATGGGCATCAACATGGTGCTGGCGCTGGTGGTGCTGCCGTTGATCATCTGGTGGGTGCGGCCGAAGTTCGCGTTGCGGCCGAACTCGTTGGTCAGCGAAGGCGTGGACCTGGCGCTTTTCACCGAAGGCAAGGTCACCACCAAGCTCTGAGCTCCGGTCGCCGCCTACCCGAACGGGCGGCGGGATCGGACGCGGCTGCTGTCAGTCTCGACGATGCCACGCACCGGCCCGCAGAGGCCGGACTGTCCACGATCCCGAGGAGATCTTCGAATGGATGACCGCAGCCCGATCACCACCCGTGCCGACTTTGATGCCGTTGTCGTCGGCGCCGGTTTCGCCGGCATGTTCATGCTCCACCGCCTGCGCCAGCAGGGCCTGAAGGTCCGCGTCTTCGAGCGCGGCAGCGGCGTCGGCGGCACCTGGTTCTGGAATCGCTATCCCGGCGCCCGCTGCGATACCGAGTCGATGGAGTACAGCTACCAGTTCGACGATGCCCTGCAGCAGGAGTGGAACTGGCCGGAGCGCTACTCGGCGCAGCCGGAGATCCTGAAGTACGCCAATCACGTCGCCGACCGCTACCAGCTGCGCGATGACCTGCAGTTCAATACCAAGGTGCTGAGCGCGACCTTCGACGACGCGCGTTACCTGTGGACCATTGCTACCGACGACGGCAAATCGGTCACCGCGCGCTACTTCATCATGGCCACCGGCACGCTGTCGGTCGCCAACAAGCCGAAGTTCGCCGGGCTCGATTCGTTCAAGGGCCGCGTCTTCTACACCAGCGATTGGCCCCACGAAGGCGTGGACTTTACCGGCCGGCGGGTGGCGCTGATCGGCACCGGTTCCAGCGGTATCCAGTCGACGCCGCACATCGCCGCGCAGGCGGCGCGCCTGACGGTGTTCCAGCGCACGCCGAACTTCTCGGTACCGGCCCGCAACCGGCCACTGACCGAGGACGAGCGCAATGCCACCAAGGCACGCTACGGCGAGCTGCGCAACTTCACCTACCAGCAGCCGTTCGCGACCCAGTTCCATCTGAACGACGTCTCGGCGCTGAGCGTGTCGGCCGAGGAACGCCGACGTGTCTACGAGGAACGCTGGAATGGCCTGGGCGGCCTCCACTTCATGGCGGCGTTCAACGATCTGATGTTCAACGGCGAGGCCAACAAGACCGTTGCCGAGTTCATCGTCGACAAGATCCACGCTATCGTCAAAGACCCGAAGAAGGCGGAGATCCTGGCGCCGCGCAACGGTGTCGTCGGCTGCAAGCGACTGTGCAGCGACAGCGGCTACTTCGAGACTTTCAATCGCGACAACGTCGATCTGGTTGATGTCAGCCAATCGCCAATCGAGGAAATGACGGCCACCGGCATCCGCGTCGACGGCAACGATTACCCTGTCGACGACATCGTCTTTGCCACCGGTTTCGACGCGATGACCGGTGCGCTGCTCGGCGTTGACATCAAGGGGCGCAACGGCCTGTCGCTGCGCGACAAGTGGGCGGCCGGACCACGCACCTATCTGGGGCTGCAGACAGTCGGCTTTCCGAACCTGTTCATGGTCACCGGGCCGGGCTCGCCGTCGGTGCTGTCCAACATGATGGTGTCGATCGACCAGCATGTGAACCTGATCAGCGACACCATCCGTTACCTCGACAGTCGCGACGTGCTGGCGATGGAGCCGGAACAGGCCGCCGAAGATGACTGGGTCAGCCATGTCAACGAGGTTGCCGACCTGACCGTCTACCCGACCTGCAACAGCTGGTATCTCGGCTCCAACGTGCCCGGCAAGACCCGCGTGTTCATGCCGTATGTCGGCTTCAACACCTACGTGGCCCGGTGCAAGGACGTGGTCGCCAACGGTTACCAGGGCTTCCGGCTCGAACGCCGCTCGGCTGCCACTGCCTGAGGCGCAGACGACGATGAATGCCGCCGCCATCGAACGCCGGATCGCCAGCTACATCCGCGCGTGGAACGCGCAGAACTTCGAAGCCATGGCGGCGCATTTCACCGAGCCCTGCGTGTTCGTGGTGGCCGGCGGCACCACGGTGATGCACCAGCGGCAGGAGCTCGTGGCATTCCTGCGTGTCAATTTCGACGCGCTGAACGCACGCGGCTTCGGCCACACCGAAATCGGCGCGATCACCAGCTGTCAGCTTGGCCCGACGCTGGCACTGGCCGAGGTCGATGACATCCGCCGGTTCCACCGTGACGGCCAGCTGATGGAAACGCTCGAGGTGCAGTACACGCTGCGCGTCGATCCATCGGCGCCGGAAGGCCTGTCGATCGTGTCGGCGCTGTGGTGCGAGCCGGGCTGGCGCGAACGGCGGCTGTAGCCGTTCTGTCGGTCGGCGCGCGCGGCGGCAGGCGCGGCGATAATGCGGGACGCCTTCCGACCGCTCCCCGCCCATGTCCGCAACGCCTGCCCGCGTGATTCGCTCGATCTGTGTCTTCTGCGGCTCGCGCCATGGCCAGAATCCGGCCTACACCGAAGCGGCCCGCGAACTCGGCCGGCTGCTGGCCGAGCGCGGCATCCGGCTGGTCTACGGCGGCGGCCGGGTCGGCCTAATGGGTGAAGTGGCAGATGCCACCCTGGCGGCCGGCGGCGAGGTGATCGGCGTGATTCCGACCTTGCTGGTGACCAAGGAAGTGGAGCATCGCGGCCTGACCCAGTTGCACGAGGTTGGCTCGATGCACGAGCGCAAGGCGCTGATGGAACAGCTTTCCGATGCGTTCGTGGTGCTGCCCGGCGGCTTCGGCACGCTCGACGAGGCCTGCGAGATCCTGACCTGGGCGCAGCTCGGCCTGCACCGCAAGCCGCTGGGGCTGGTCAACACGGCCCGCTACTTCGACCTGCTGTCCGCCTTCCTTGACCACGCGGTCGATGAGGATTTCCTGTCCGCCGGCAACCGCCAGCTAATCCTCACCGAACGCACGCCGGCGGCGGTGCTCGATCGCCTGAACGCCGTCTGAGCGCGCGGTGATGGCGGGCCGGGAAGTTTTCCCATTTACCCGTCGTTGACGTTTCTCCACTGTCGAGCGAACAGAAAAAGGCGGCGCCCATCGAGCGCCGCAGTCCCAGTGGAGACCTGATGTGAATCGCAAGACCGTGCTTGTGTTGCCGATGCTGCTGGCAACCGTTCCC
>CAYPJK010000369.1:0-3541 GCA_964411025.1 uncultured Nevskia sp. | reverse complement strand
GGCCGCCGACAGTTCGGCCGCCGCAGCCTGCAGCACGCTGTCGTCCTCGGCCAGCGGCCGCTCGATGGATCGCTCGCGCAGCAGCCGCACATCGGCCTGACCGATGCCCCAGGCCGACAGCACGCCAGCCAGCGGATGCAGCAGCACGGCTTCGATGCCCAGCGCCTCGGCGACCGCGCAGGCGTGCTGGCCGGCCGCGCCGCCGAAGCTCAGCAGCGCACAGCGGCGCACTTCGTGGCCACGCTCGGAGGAGAACACCCGGATTGCGCTCGCCGTGACGGCGACGGCGATGCGGATGAAGCCGTCGGCCAGATGCTCGGCAGTCTGCGGCTGGCCGCTGGCGCGGCTGACCTCGGCGGCCAGTGCCTCGAACTGGCGACGAACCGTGACGACATCGAGCGGCGCATCGGCCTGCGGGCCGAACAGCGCCGGGAAATGCGCCGGCTGCAGCCGGCCGAGCAGCACATTGCAGTCGGTGATGGTCAGCGGCCCGCCGCGCCGGTAGGCGGCTGGCCCGGGCACCGCGCCGGCCGACGCCGGCCCGACCCGCAGCCCGGCGCCGTCATGGCGGCAGATCGAGCCGCCGCCGGCCGCGATCGTGTGGATGTCGAGCATCGGCGTGCGCAGCCGCACGCCGGCCACGGTGGTGTCGAAGCGACGCTCGAAGTGACCGGCCCAGTGAGAGACATCGGTCGAAGTGCCCCCCATGTCGAAACCGACCACCGCCTCGAAGCCGGCGGCCGTCGCCGCGACCGCCATGCCGTTGATGCCGCCAGCCGGGCCGGACAGCACGGCATCCTTGCCGCGAAACGCATGCGCGGCGACCAGCCCGCCGTTCGACTGCATGAACTGAAGCCCCGTGCCTGGCGGCAGCGCCTGTTCGACGCGGCCGACGTAGTCGCGCAGCACCGGCGACAGGTAGGCGTCGACAACGGTCGTGTCGCCGCGCGGCACCAGCTTCTGCAGGGCGCTGACCTCATGGCTGACCGACACCTGCGGAAAGCCGATCTCGCGCGCCATCGCGGCGACCTGCCGTTCATGCGCCGGGTGCTGCCAGCCGTGGATCAGCACGATCGCCAGACTGCGAAACCCGTCGTCGAAGGCCTGCTGCAGCGCCGCCCGCGTCATGGCGACGTCCAGCGGCCGGACGACGGCGCCGTCGACACCGGTCCGCTCGTCGATCTCGACGACGCGGGCGTACAGAATCTCCGGCAGCACGATCTTCCGCGCGAAGATGTCCGGCCGGCTCTGGCTGCCGATCCGCAAGCTGTCGGCATGACCGGCGGTGACCGCCAGCACCGTCGGTGCCCCGCGCCGCTCCAGCAGCGCATTGGTCGCCACCGTGGTGCCCATCTTCACGGCGTCGATGCGGGCATCGATCCCGCCGTGCGCGGCCAGCAGCCGGCGGATGCCCTCGGTCGCCGCGTCGGCGTAGCGCTCCGGGTGCTCGGACAGCAGCTTGTCGCTGATCAGCCGGCCCTCGGGGCTGCGCGCGACGACATCGGTGAAGGTGCCGCCGCGGTCGATCCAGAACTGCCAGCCCGGGCGGCCGTCGGCGGCGTCAGCCATCGCGTCGACCGATCAGAGCCGCGCGGCCAGCCGCGAGCCCTGGTCGATCGCCCGCTTGGCATCGAGTTCGGACGCGACATCGGCACCGCCGATGCGGTGCACCGGAACACCGGCGGCGGCCAGCGGTGCCTCCAGCTCGCGCAGCGGCTCCTGGCCGGTGCACAGCACGATGGTGTCGGCCTCGATCAGCGTCGGCTGCTGGCGCTTCTCGCCGAAGCTGATGTGCAGACCCCTGTCGTCGATGCCGTCGTAGTTGACGCCGGACAGCATCTCCACCTGTTTCATCTTGAGCTGGCTGCGATGGATCCAGCCGGTGGTCTTGCCGAGGCCCGCTCCCGGCTTGCCGGGCTTGCGCTGCAGCAGGGTGATCCTGCGGGCCGGCGGCGCGATCGTCGGTCGGGTCAGGCCGCCGCGCGTTTCGGCCGGATCGCCGACGCCCCACTCGGCCTTCCAGGCATCGAGGTCGAGGGTCGCCGAATGGCCGTCGCCAACGAGGAATTCGCTGACATCGAAGCCGATGCCGCCGGCCCCGATCACCGCCACCTTTGCACCGACCTTGGCATGGCCGCGCAGCACGTCGATGTAGCTGACCACGTTCGGCGAATCCTGGCCCCTGATCTTCGGATCGCGCGGCACGACGCCGGTGGCGAGCACTACCTCATCGAACTTCTGCTCGATCAGCGCAGCCGCCTCGACGCGGGTGTTCAGGTGCAGGCGCACGCCGGTGCGCTCGATCTGGGTGCCGAAGTAGCGCAGCGTCTCGTGGAACTCTTCCTTGCCGGGAATGCGCTTGGCCATGTTGAACTGGCCGCCGATCTCGCCGGCCTGCTCGAACAGCTCCACCGTGTGGCCGCGCCGCGCCAGGGTCGTGGCGCAGGCCAGCCCGGCAGGACCGGCGCCGACAACGGCAATGCGCTTCGGCTTCAGCGTCCGGTCATAGTGCAGTTCGGTCTCGTGGCAGGCGCGCGGATTGACCAGGCAGCTGGCCACCTTGTTCTTGAACGCGTGGTCGAGGCAGGCCTGGTTGCAGGCGATGCAGGTGTTGATCTCCGCCGCCAGGCCGCGCGCCGCCTTGTTGACGAAATCCGGATCGGCCAGCAGCGGCCGCGCCATCGACACCATGTCGGCGCAGCCATCGGCGAGCAGCTGCTCGGCCACCTCCGGCGTGTTGATGCGGTTGGTGGTGACCAGCGGAATGCCGACCTCGCCCTTCATCTTCTTCGTCACCCAGGCGAACGCCGCGCGCGGCACGCTGGTGGCAATGGTCGGTACCCGCGCCTCGTGCCAGCCGATGCCGGTGTTGATGATCGTCGCACCCGCGCCTTCGATCGCCTTGGCCAGCTGCACGGTTTCATCCCAGGTCTGGCCGTCCGGAATCAGATCGAGCATCGACAGCCGGTAAATGATGATGAAGTCGCGGCCGACCGCTTCGCGCGTGCGGGCCATGATCTCCACCGGCAGGCGCATGCGGTTGGTGTAGTCGCCACCCCAGGCGTCCTTGCGCTTGTTGGTGTGCGGGCTCAGGAACTGGTTGATGAAATAGCCCTCCGAGCCCATCACCTCGACGCCGTCATAGCCGGCTTCGCGCGCCAGCGCGGCGCAGCGGACGAAGGCCTTGATCTGGCTGTCGACGCCGCGTGCGGACAGTTCGCGCGGCTTGAACGGCGAGATCGGCGACTTGATCGCGCTCGGGCCGACTGCGAACGGGTGATAGCCGTAGCGCCCGGTGTGCAGGATCTGCATGGCGATCTTGCCGCCTTCGGCGTGCACCGCATCGGTGACCACCCGGTGCCGCTTGGCGGCCGAATGCGTGGCCAGCGTACCGGCCAGCGGCTTGGCCCAGCCGGCGATGTTCGGCGCCACGCCACCGGTGACGATCAGCCCCACCCCGCCGCGCGCCCGCTCGGCGAAATAGGCCGCCAGCCGTGGCGTGTGCTTGGCAGCGTCCTCCAGCCCAGTGTGCATCGAGCCA
>CAYPJK010000368.1:0-3546 GCA_964411025.1 uncultured Nevskia sp. | reverse complement strand
CAGCAGCAGGCGCAGCCGACTGGCGTCGGCCAGCAGCCGCCACAGCTCGGTGCTTTGCGCAATGCTGAGTTTCATGCGTCGGTCAGGCTCCGGGGGCTTTCGTGCAGGCAATGAAAAAGCCTGCCGACGGCCTGTCGGCAGGCTTGCTGGGAAACGGCGCGGGCCGGCGCGGTCAGCCCTGAGACTTCACGGCGTCAACTGCGCTGTTGACGGCCGCGCCGACCGCGGCCGAGGCCTCGTCGACCTTGGCCTTAGCGGCACCGACAGCGGCACTGGCAGTTTCGCTGACCGTGGCGGCGGCCTGGGTGACGACCTTCTTGGCGGCGCTGGTGGCCCGGCTGGCGCGCGAATTCGGCGACGGCGTCGGAACCGCACGGGCCACGACCTTCTTGGCTTCGGCGACCGTCGTCTTGGCGGCGGATTCAACCGTCTTCTCGACGGACTTCGCTGCCTTGACGACCTTCTTCTCGACCGCCTTCGCCGTCTTCTTGACCGCCTTCACTTCCGTCTTGATGGCCTTTTCGATCTTCTTCGCTTCGGCCTTGACGTCTTTCTTGACCGCCTTGACGTCGGCCTTCAGCGATTTCTCGGCCTTGACCACCTCGGTCTTGATGTCCTTCTTCGCCGCCTTCACGGTCTCGCTGGCCTTGGCACTGGCCTTCCTCGCTTCAGCCTTGACCTTTTCCAGCGCTTTTTGGGCTGGCGCGATGGCTTTCTCGAGCTTGGCGACCGACACCTGCGCGCCTTCCGCACTGCCCTTGACCAGCTTGGCGAGTTCGCCCCGAGCATCGGCGACGACGCTCAGCGAGGCGCGGGCATTGCCGATCAGCTTGTTGACCGCTTCCTGCAGCAGGTCAGCTTGCTTCTGCGCGGTGGACTTCAGATCCTTCTCGCCGCGCGCCCGCTTCAGGGAGGTCACGGCCGCCTTGTAGTAGTCGTTCAGCGCTTTCAGTTCGGCGTCGGCCAGCTTCTGAACGCCGCCGTAGACGATCTGATTGGCATTGCCGAGGGTATCGAGGGACTGCTTTGCCAAGTGCAGCAGGTCATTGATCGGCTTGCTGAACGTCTTCTTTCCGGCCATGTCGCGATTCCCCCGTGCGGTGAACGATGCCGGATTCTAGGGGGGGCTTCTCGAAAGCGTCAAAACGCGTTCGAAACAGGGAGTTATCGAACGATATTGGCGGCTTGCCAGCCATTTACGCGGCAGCGCGGCAGAAGCGGCCGATGGCAATCCTGCTGCGGAACCTGCGTATAATCGCGCTCCATACGGCACCGCATGGCGCGTTTGACGGGCCCTGCGACCAGCCACGGACAACCCCACGAGGACTCACGCCCCATGTTTGAAGGCAATTCGCTCCAGGTCACGCGGCTCGACGGTGACATCGCCGAGCTGAAGTTCGACCGCAAGAACGAGTCGGTCAACAAGTTCGACGCCGCCACGCTCGGTGAACTGAAGGCCGCCGGCGCGCTGCTCGCAGCCGACACGACGCTCAAGGGCCTGATCGTCACCAGTGGCAAGGACGTGTTCATCGTCGGCGCCGACATCACCGAATTCGGCAAGAGCTTCCAGCTGCCGGAAGAGGAGATCGCCAAGTGGGCGGTGGAAACCAACAAGATTTTCTCGACCATCGAGGACCTGCCGTTCCCGACCGTCACCGCGATCAACGGCATCGCGCTCGGCGGCGGCTTCGAGATGGCGCTGTCGACCGACTACCGCGTGATTTCGGCAAAGGCCGCGATCGGCTTCCCGGAAGTGAAGCTCGGCATCATTCCGGGTTTCGCGGGCACGGTGCGTTTCGCGCGTCTGTGCGGTGCCGACAATGCGATCGAGTGGATCGCCAGCGGCGACCAGAAGAAGCCGGAGGCGGCGCTGCCGATCAAGGCGGTCGATGCCGTGGTGCCGCCGGAGAAGGTGCGTGACGCGGCGCTGAAGCTGCTGGCGCTGGCGCAGAACGGTGCCTTTGACTGGAAGGCCCGTCGCGAACAGAAGAAGGGCAAGCTCAAGCTCGGTCCGATCGAATCGGCGATGGTCTTCGAGACTGCCAAGGGCTTCATCGCCGGCAAGGCCGGCAAGCATTTCCCGGCACCGGTTGCCGCCGTGACCGCGATCCAGAAGGCGGCCGGCAAGACGCGCGATGACGCGATCGCGATCGAAGCCGCCGCCTTTGCCAAGCTGGCCAAGACCCAGGCCGCCGACTCGCTGATTGGATTGTTCCTGAACGATCAGCTGCTGAAGAAGAAGGGCAAGGCCTACGCCAAGATTGCCCGTCCGGTGAAGCAGGGCGCGGTGCTCGGCGCCGGCATCATGGGTGGTGGCATCGCCTATCAGAGCGCGGTCAAGGGCACGCCGGTGGTGCTGAAGGACATCGCCGATCCGGCGCTTGCGCTCGGCATGGGTGAAGCGAACAAGCTGCTGTCGGCGCAGGTTGGCCGCAAGAAGCTGACGCCGGAAAAGGCCGGTGCGGTGCTGGCGTCGATCCGCCCGACCTTGAACTACGGCGACTTCAAGGGCGTTGATGTCGTTGTCGAAGCGGTGACCGAGAACCCGAAGGTCAAGAAGGCCGTGCTGGCGGATGTCGAGGCTGCGAGCCGCGAGGACGCCGTGATCGCCTCGAACACGTCGTCGATCTCGATCGACGTGCTGGCCGATGGACTGAAGCGTCCCGAGAACTTCCTCGGCATGCACTTCTTCAACCCGGTCCACAAGATGCCGCTGGTCGAGGTCATCAAGGGCAGCAAGACCTCGCCGGAAGCGGTCGCGACGATCGTGGCCTACGCCTCGGCGATGGGAAAGACGCCGATCGTGGTCAACAACTGCCCGGGCTTCCTGGTCAACCGCATCCTGTTCCCGTACTTCGGCGGCTGGAGCCTGCTGCGGCGCGACGGCGCGGACTACCAGAAGATCGACAAAGCGGCCGAAAGCTTCGGCAGGCCGATGGGGCCGAGCTACCTGCAGGACGTGGTCGGCATCGATACCAGCCACCACGTCGGTGACGTGCTGGCCGAAGGCTACCCGGACCGCATGGGCAAGGAATTCCGCACGGCGCTCGACGTGATGTATGACGCCAAGCGTTACGGCCAGAAGAACGGCATCGGCTTCTACAAGTACGAGACCGATCCGAAGGGCAAGCCGAAGAAGGTCGTCACGCCGGACACCTACGCGCTGATCGCCGAAGTGCAGCCGAACGGCACGAAGGACTACTCGGACGAGGAAATCATGGAGCGCCTGATGATCCCGATGGTCATCGAGACCGCCCGCTGCCTCGAAGAGAAGATCGTCGACACCGCCAACGAGGCTGACATGGGCCTGATCATGGGCGTCGGCTTCCCGCCGCATCTTGGCGGCGCGCTGAAGTACGCCGATGCCATCGGCCTCGCCAACCTGGTCGAGAAGTGCGCCAAGTACGCGAGCTTGGGCAAGCTCTACGAGCCGACCGCGACGATGAAGGCCATGGCTGCCGAAGGCCGCCGCTACTACCCGCTGTAAGAGACCTTCCCATTGAACTGTCCGCGCCATGGATGGCGCGGTCTTGTACAGGACGTACA
>CAYPJK010000367.1:0-3546 GCA_964411025.1 uncultured Nevskia sp. | reverse complement strand
GCCTCGGCAGGGCTGCGCTGGCGGCGGCGGCCCCGGTCTTCGTGGATCAGCAGTGCAAAGGCCATATCGGAACGGATCGATGCGGAGGGAAGCCAGATGGTAGTCAAGCGGCCGATGGCCCGTCCGCTGCCCGGCAGGCGACGGCGCGTGCCTGCAGCAGGTCGCGCTCGCGGGCATTGCGGGCCAGCGCCGCTGCCCGTTCGAATTCGACGGCCGCCTCGTCGTGCCGGCCGAGCCGCAGCAGCAGGTCGGCACGCACGCTGGGCAGCCAGTGGTAGCCGGCCAGGCCCGCTTGCCGGCCGAGCGCGTCCACCAGCGGCAGCGCCGCCGCCGGGCCATCGCGCATCGATACCGCCACCGCCCGGTTCAGCGCCACCACGGGCGACGGGTTGAGCGCCAGCAGCGCGTCGTACGTCGCCACCATCGTCTGCCAGTCCGTGTCGGCGGCGCGGGTCGCCCGGGCGTGCACGGCCGCCAGCGCCGCCTGCAGTGTGTAGACGCCGCGCACCGGCGACAGCGCTTCGGCCCGCGCCAGCGCCGCCAGCCCGCGCTGGATCAGCAGGCGATCCCAGCGGCTGCGGTCCTGGTCCGGCAGCAGGATCGGCGTACCGTCGGCCGCTGTCCTGGCCCGTAGCCGCGAGGCCTGCAGTTCCATCAGCGCCACCAGCCCGGAGACTTCCGGCTCATTGGGCGCGAGGCCCGCGAGGATGCGGCCCAGCCGCAGCGCTTCGTCGCAGAGCGCCGGCCGCGTCCAGTGATCGCCAGCCGTGGCGGCATAGCCTTCATTGAAGATCAGGTAGATCACCCCGAGCACGGCGCCGAGCCGGGCGCCTAGTGCGGCGCCCTGCGGCAGCTCGAACGGCACGCCGGCCTCGCCGAGCGTGCGCTTGGCGCGGACGATGCGCTGGGCAATGGTCGCTTCCGGCACCAGGAACGCGCGGGCAATCTCGTCGGTGCTCAGACCACCGAGCAGGCGCAAGGTCAGCGCCGCCTGCGCCTCGGCGGACAGGCGCGGATGGCAGGCGATGAACATCAGCCGCAGCAGGTCGTCGCCGACCGGGTTGTCGTCGATCTCGTCGGGGGCCACCTGGGCCTCGCGCAGCCGGGTTTCGATGTCGTGCACCAGCGCGTCCTCGTGCGCGCGATGCAGGCGCTCGTGCCGGAGGCGGTCGATCGCGCGATGCGTCGCCGTGGTCATCAGCCAGGCGCCGGGTCGATCCGGCACGCCTTCGTTCGGCCAGCGTTCGAGCGCCGCCAGCAGCGCGTCCTGCGCCAGTTCCTCGGCAAGGCCGACATCGCGCACCCGGCGCAGCAGCGCCGCGATCAGCGTGGCGGCCTCGATGCGCCAGATCGCCGCGATGCGGGCGCCGATCGCGGCATCGGGCGACCCGCTAGCGGTCATGGCGCGGTCATGGCGTCGCAACCGCAGGCACGCTGTCGGCCACCGGCTTCGGCTTCAGCAGCAGTGCGCCCAGCAACGCCGCCAGCAGCGCAAAGCCGGTGCCCCAGACGAACGCCAGCTGGTGACCGCCGGCCAGCGCCACGGTGTCGATGGCGCCGCCCGCCCGCAGCGTGCGGGTCTCGGCATCGGCGACGCTGGCCAGCACCGCCAGCCCGAGCGCGCCCCCCATCATGAAAGCGGTATTGACGACGCCGGAGGCCAGCCCCGCTTCGGCCGGATCGACATCGTTCATCGCCGCCAGCAGCACCGGGTTGAACGCCAGGCCAGCGCCGAGGCCGAGCAGCAGCATGCCGGGCAGCACATCGGCCAGATAGCGGCCATCGAGCGGCACGCGCGCGAACAGCGCCAGCCCGATCGCGGCGATCAGCAGGCCGAGCCACATCGGCGTGCGCAGGCCGTAACGCACCACGATGCGCGCCGACAGGCCCAGCGAGAACGCCGCCATGATCAGGTCGGCCGGCACAAAGGCCAGCCCGACCGCCAGCGCTTCGTAGCCGAGCACCAGCTGCAGGTACAGCGCGGTGATCACGAACCAGGCGAACATCGCCGCCGACCACAGCACGCCGACGACATTGGCCACGGCGATGTTGCGATGGCGAAACAGGCCCAGCGGCATCAGCGGCGAAGCGACCCGCGCCTCGATGACCAGGAAGCAGACGAACAGCAGCAGCGCCAGCGCCAGCAGACCGATCGTCTGCAGCGAGGCCCAGCCCTGCTCGTTGCCGCCGACCACCGCATAGACGGCCAGCATCAGCGCGCTGGTGATGGTCAGCGCGCCGGCCCAGTCGAGCCGTCCCGGCTGGGACTGCCCGGTGCCGTCCGGCAGCAGCCGCAGGCAGCCGAGATAGACCAGCACGCCGATCGGCAGGTTGACCAGGAACACCCAGTGCCAGCTGAACGCCGAGGTCAGCACGCCGCCGAGAAAGCCGCCGATGCTGCCGCCGGCCGCGCAGATGAAGCCGTAG
This sequence comes from uncultured Nevskia sp., assembly GCA_964411025.1. GTDB lineage: Bacteria > Pseudomonadota > Gammaproteobacteria > Nevskiales > Nevskiaceae > Nevskia. The sequence goes on along the minus strand of CAYPJK010000367.1, from coordinate 1,119 downwards.
ACGCCCATCGCCCGGGCGCGGTCGGCCTCCGCGGTGAACAGGTTCATGATCAGCGACAGCGCCACCGCCGTGACCACCGCCCCGCCGACACCCTGCACGGCCCGCGCGGCGACCAGCAGCGCCTGGGTCGCCGCCAGTCCGCAGGCCAGCGACGCCGCAGTGAACAGCACCAGCCCGGCAAGGAACAGCCGCCGGTGGCCGTACAGGTCTCCCAGCCTGCCGCCCAGCAACAGGAAGCCGCCGAAGGTCAGCATGTAGGCATTGACCACCCAGACCAGCGCGGTGTCGGAAAAGCCGAGATCGGTCTTCATCGACGGCAGCGCCACCGTGACGATGGTGGTGTCGAGCACGATCATCAGCACGCCGATGCACAGCACGTACAGCGCCAGCCAGCGGCGCGATCCTTCCAGCGTCGTCATTCCTGCAGCTCCGGGGTGAAGGGGTTTGTCGTCGACGGTTGCCGGCGGCCGTCGTCAGGGCATCGGCTTCAGGCAGTTGATCATCCACGGCGTGCCGTAGCGATCGTGGACGATACCGAAGCGTCGTGCCCAGAAGGTTTCGGCGATCGGCATCACCGGCGTGCCACCGTCGGCCAGCGCTGCATACAGCCGCTCGGCCTCGGCGACGGTGTCGACGTTCAGCGTCACGCAGAACCCGCCCGGCTTGCCGCTGCCGGCCGGCGCATCGCCGCCCATCAGCACCTGATCGCCGACGCGCATCTGGGCGTGCATCACCGCATCGCGGCTGTCCGGCGGCAACTGGTCGGCGATCGGCGATTCGCCCTGGGTCATGATCATGTCGATGCTGCCGCCGAACGTGCGGGCGTAGAACGCGAAGGCTTCGCGGCACTGGCCGTGGAAGCTGAGATAGGGGTTGATGCGCATGTCGGGCTGCTCCGGCGGTGGTGTGGGAGGTCAGGCGGCGCTGGAGCGCGACGGGCGGGCCATCTGCTCGCGCAGCCGGTCTTCCTGGGCCTGCAGTTCCGGCGTGAACTCGGCGCCGAAATCGGACGCTTCGAAGACCTGACGCAGTTCGACCTCGCAGCCATCGGCCATCGGCGTCGGGCAGCGCTTCAGCCACTCGATCGCTTCCTCCTTCGAGCGCACCTGCCAGAGCCAG
>CAYPJK010000366.1:0-3549 GCA_964411025.1 uncultured Nevskia sp. | reverse complement strand
GCCGCCCGTTCCGCGGCGAAGTCTGCCTGATCGGCCAGACCGTCAGCCTGCTGCAGCGCGCGCCGGTGCAGCCAGCCCCGGTAGGCGCGGGTGGCGCGCAGCAGGTCATCCTTCTGCCCGGCGGTGATCCGCCCCGCTTCGGCCAGCGCGTCCAGCTGCCGCCAGTTGTCGGTGTACTCGACCAGGCTGGCGGCGCCGTGAGCATCGCGCAGCACCAGGAACTGGGTCAGGAACTCGGCATCGATCAGCCCGCCTTCGGCCTGCTTGACGTCCCACTTGCCGGCGGCCCGCTTTTCCAGATTGCTGCGCATCTTGGTCCGCATGTCGACCACTTCGCGGCGCAGCGTGTCGGCGTCACGGACGCGCATCAGGACGTCGCGGCGCAAGTCGGCAATCGCCGCGCACAGCGCCGCATCGCCGACCACCGCGCGGGCGCGCAGGAAAGCCTGGTGCTCCCAGGTCCAGGCCGAATCGCGCTGGTAGCGGGCGAAGCTGGCCAGCCCGCTGACCACCATTCCGGAGTTGCCGCTCGGCCGCAGCTGCAGATCGACCTCGTAGGCGCGGCCGGCGGGCGTGTGGGTGGCCAGGTAATGGACGATGCGCTGGCCGAGGCGGGCGAAGAACTGGGCGTTGCTGATCGGCTTCGGTCCGCCGGTCTGGGCGTCCGGCTGGTCGCAGTCGTAAACGAACACCAGGTCGAGATCGGAGCCGTAACCCAGTTCGATCGAGCCGAACTTGCCGTAGCCGAGGATCGCGAACGCCGCCGGGCTGCCATCGGCGTTGACCGGCGCGCCGTGCGCCTCGGCCAGCTGCGCACGGGCGGCGGCGACGGCGCGGGCCAGGATCGCCTCGGCCAGCCAGGTCAGGCGGTCGCTGACCTGTACCAGCGGCAGGCTGCCGGACAGATCGCAGGCGGCAATCCGCAAGGTCATCTCCTGCCGGTAGCGGCGCAGCAGTTCCATCTGCGCTTCCATGTCGTCGGCGGCGATCCGCTCGAAGCGGGTGTCCAGCTCGTCGTGCAGCTGCTGGCGGCTCGGCGTTTCGGCGGCCAGCCTGGGATCGAGCAGCGCATCGAGCAGCGCCGGCGTGCGCGCCAGCAGCGCGGTCAGCCAGGGGCTGGCAGCGCACAGCCGGACCAGCTGGGCACGGGCCACGCCGGAGTCGCGCAGCAGGATCAGGTAGGGGCTGCGGCCGAGGATCGCGGCGATCACGTCCAGCGCGCGCACCGCCGCCGTCGCCGGGTCCGGCTGGCGCGCCGCCTCGTCGAGCAGCAGCGGCAGCAGGCCGCGCAGCCGAGCCTGCGAAGGATCGGACAGGCTCCGCATCAGCCGCGATTGGCGCAGGTCGGCCAGCGCCTTGGCGACGACCGCCGTCCCGCTGCCGAAGCCGCGCGCACCGAGCGCCGCCTCGGACTCGACCGCGACATCCCAGGCCTCGTTGGCGCCGGCGTCGAAGGCCGGCGTCGCGGCCGGCGCCTCGGCCTCGGCGAGCAGGCGCTCGAACTCGCGGCGCACGAAGGCCCGCGCCGCATCGATCGGCGCCAGCGCCGTGGGGTACTCCGGCGCGCCGAGCGCGGCGGCAAACGCGGCGCGGGCGGCGTCATCGGTCGGCAGCCGGTGGGTCTGCAGGTCACCATGCAGCTGCACGGCGTTCTCGGCGCGGCGCAGCAGCACGTAGGCCTCGTCAAGCGCCCGGGCGGTGTCGGCCGGCAGCAGGCCGCTGCTGCCAAGCGTGCGCAGCACCGGCCGCAGGCGGGCATCGCGCAGCCGCGCGTCCTGCCCGCCCCGGGTCAGCTGGAACAGCTGGACGATGAACTCGACCTCGCGGATACCGCCAGGGCCGAGCTTCAGGTTGTCGGCCGCACCCTTGGCCTGGGCGTCGCGGTCGATCAGGCCTTTCAGCTCGCGCAGGCTGTTGATCGCGCCGTAGTCGAGATAGCGGCGGTAGACGAATGGCCGCAGGTGGTCGAGCAGCGTCTGCCCGGCGGCACGATCGCCCGCGCAGCAGCGCGCCTTGACCATCGCGTAGCGCTCCCATTCGCGCCCGTGGGTCTGGTAGTAGTCCTCCATGCCGCTCATCGAAGCCGCATGCGGGCCGACGCTGCCGAATGGCCGCAGCAGGGTATCGACGCGGAATACGAAACCGTCCTCGGTCGGCGTCGCCAGCAGCCGCGCGGTGTCGCGGGCCAGGCGGGCGAAGTACTCCTCGTTGCTGATGCTGCGCGCACCGTCGGTTTCGCCGTTGGCGGTGTAGCCGAAAATCAGGTCGATGTCGGAGGAGAAGTTCAGCTCAGCGCCACCCAGCTTGCCCATGCCCAGCACGAACGGTGTGGCAGGCTGGCCATCCGTCTCGCGCGGCTGGCCGTGGCGGGCCTGCAGGCCACGCGCCACGAACGCCACCGCGGCGTCGATCGCGGCATCGGCCAGCGCCGACAGATCGGCCAGCGTTTCGTCGAGCCCGGCCAGCCCGCCGATGTCGCGCACCGCGATCCGCGCCAGCTCGCGATTGCGGAAGCGGCGCAGTTCGCGCATCAGCGCCGCTTCGTCGCCGAGCCCGTCGAGCGCCGTGCCGAGCCGCTCGGCCACCGCCGACAGCCGGTGCCGGAAGCTGCCTTCCGACCACGCGGCGTCCGCCCAGTCGGCCTGGCGGCGGAACACGCCGGCGATGAACGGGCTGGCCGCGAGCACGCGGGTTTTCAGGTCGGCGTCGGACATGGGCGGGCGGGCAGGCGGCGCATCAATTTGGGGCACCGAGTGTAGCGCCGGGCATCGATGCCGCCGCCGGCACCCGCTTCGTGCGAAATTGCGCGCCTTCGCAGCAAGCGCCATCGACGCATGAGCAACACCCGCAACAGCGACATCCTGATCCTCGGCGGCGGCATCATCGGCCTGAGCGTGGCACTGGCCTGCCTGCGCGCCGGCCGCGGCGTCACCATCCTCGAGCAGAAGACCGCCGGCAGCGCAGCCAGCCACGGCAACTGCGGCACCATCACACCCAGCCACATGCCGCTGCATGCGCCCGGCACGCTGATCAAGGGGCTGAAGTGGATGCTCAGGGCCGACGCGCCGCTGCGCATCAAGCCGAGTCTGGACCCGGCTCTGATCGGCTGGCTGCTGCGCTTCGCCAAGCGCTGCAACGCGCAGGATTTCCGCGCCACGGCGGAGGTGAAGGCGAAGCTGCTGCTGGCGTCGCGCGCGCGGCTGGAACAGCTGGTCGCCGACGAGGGCCTGCAGTGCGAGTTCGAACGCAGCGGCACCCTCTATGTCTATCGCGATCCGGCCAGTTTCGCGGCGGCGGCCAGTGATGCCGCGCTGCTGCCGGAACTGGGCATGGTCTGCGACACGCTGGACGGCGATCAGGTACGGGCGCTGGAGCCGGCGCTGAATGCCTCGGTGGTCGGCGCCCACTTCCATCCGGGCGATGCGCGGCTGCGCCCGAGCACCTACGCCGCCGAGCTGGCCCGGGTGGTGCGCGCCGCCGGCGGCGTGATCGAGGAGCAGACCGCGATTGACGGCATCGCCACTCATGCCGGACGCGTGGTCCATGTCG
>CAYPJK010000365.1:0-3556 GCA_964411025.1 uncultured Nevskia sp. | reverse complement strand
ATCTCCAACCACCGGGCGATCCGGCGCTGGCCGACAAGGGTGTGAGCGGCGAGCTGTGGGCCGTGCACGGCGGCGGCTTCTACAACCCTCAGAAGTACCGGCTTGCCCCACCGCAGCTGCCGGCACGGCTGCACTGGTTCTACTGGGAGGCCTACAGCACCTGGCTGACCGGGGTCGCGATGCTGGTGCTGGTCTACTTCCTGAACCCGGCCGCGAACCTGCTCGATCCGGCGCGCGGCGCGCCGCCGGGCGCGGCCGGGGTGGCCGCGGCGCTGGGCTTCATCGTCGGCGGCTGGCTGGTCTACGACGGCCTGTGCCGCTCGCCGCTGGCCCAGGCTGGCCGCGTGCCGGGCTGGATGTTCAACGCCGTGCTGGTACTGCTGCTGGCGCAGGTCGCCTGGGCGCTGTGCGCGCTGTTCAGCGGCCGGGGCGCGTTCATCGTGTTCGGCGCGATGCTCGGCACGATGATGGTCGCCAATGTCGCGATGGTGATCATTCCCGGCCAGCGGCGGATGGTGGCGGCAATCACCGCCGGCCAGCCGCCCGACCCGCTCGACGCCCGGCGCGGCAAGCAGCGCTCGGTGCACAACACCTATTTCACGCTGCCGGTGCTGATGACCATGATCAGCCATCACCACGCCGGCATCACCCACGCCGGCCTCAATGCGCTGGCGCTGGTGCTGCTGGCCGCCGGGGGTGCGGCGATCCGCCACGGCTTCGTGCTGCGCCACCGGCTGCAGCCGAATGGCCGGACCCCGGTGCTGCTGGCGCTGCTGGCTGGCCTATCGATGCTGGCAACGGCCGCCGTGCTGCTGCAGCCGTCGGGCAGAACGGCCGCAGCCGGTCCGGCGATCGACGACGCCCAGGCGCTGGCGATCCTCGCGGCGCGCTGCACCGGCTGTCACGCCGGCCAGCCGAGCTTCCCCGGGCTGGGCGCCGCGCCGAACGGCGTGCGGCTCGACAGCCTCGCGGCCGCGCAGGCACGGCGGACGGCCATTGCCACCCAGCTGGGCGGCGGCGCGATGCCGCCCGGCAACATCACCGGCCTCACGGCCGATGAACGCAGTGCGCTGCTGCGCTGGGCGCAGTGGCCATGAGCCGCAACCTGAGCGTAGCGGTGCACCGTGGCGCGCTGCTGCATTTCCTGCGCGACCCCGGCGACGGCAGCGACCCGGGCGCCTACGAATACTTCGCCGACGGCCTGCTGGTGATCGCCAGCGGCCGGATCGTCGCCTGCGGGCCGGCCGCGTCGCTGCTGGCGACGCTGCCGGACAGCGTGCAGGTGACCGTCCATCGCGATGCGCTGCTCGTGCCCGGCTTCGTCGACAGCCACGTCCACTACCCGCAGACCGAGGTCATCGGCTCCAGCGGCCGGCAGCTGCTCGACTGGCTGGCCGATCACGTGTTCCCGGCCGAGGCCCGCTTCGGTGATCCGGTCCACGCCCGCGCTGTCGCCCAGGTCTGCATCGACGAGCTGCTGCGCAACGGCACCACCACGGCGCTGGTGTTCGGCACCGTGCACCGGGCGTCGGTCGAGGCCTTCTTCGCGGTTGCGGCGGAACGCCGGCTGCGAATGATCTGCGGCAAGGTGCTGATGGACCGCCACTGCCCCGAGACGCTGCGCGACAGCGCCGAATCCGGCGACCACGACAGCCGCGCGCTGCTGGAGCGCTGGCATCGGCGGGAGCGCTTGCACTACGCGATCACGCCGCGCTTCGCCGCCACCTCCAGCGCCGCGCAGCTGGCCGCTGCCGGACGGCTGGCCGCCGAGTTCCCCGACACTTACATCCACAGTCACCTCGCAGAGAATCACGACGAGATCGCCTGGATCGCCGAGCTGTTTCCGGAGGCCCGCAGCTATCTCGACGTCTATGACCGCTTTGGCCTGCTGCGCGAACGGGCGATCTACGCCCACTGCATTCACCTCGACGAGACCGACCGCCGGCGCATGGTGTCGACCGGCACCGGCGCCGCGTTCTGCCCGACCTCGAACCTGTTTCTCGGCAGCGGCCTGTTCAATCTCGACATCGGCGACGCCTTCGGCCTGCGCTACGCGCTGGCCACCGATGTCGGTGCCGGCACCTCGTTCGGCATGCTGCAGACGATGGCCGCCGCCTACCAGGTGGCGCAACTGCAGCAGCAGCGCCTGCATCCGCTGCGGGCCTTCTATCTGGCCACGCTCGGCGGCGCGCGGCTGCTCGGCCTCGACGACCGCATCGGCAGCTTCCGCTCCGGCCGCGAAGCCGACTTTCTGGTACTCGACCTCGCCGCCACGCCGCTGATCACCCGCCGCATCGGCAGCACGCGGACGCTGGCCGAGCAGCTGATGGTGCTGATGACCCTGGGCGACGACCGGGCGATCCGCGAAACATTCATCCTTGGCGAACCCGCCAAGACCCGGCTGCCCTCGTGAACGGCCACCGCTACCCGCGCGACCTGATCGGCCACGGTCGGCACCCGCCGCACCCACGCTGGCCGGGCGGCGCCCGGGTGGCGTTGCAGTTCGTGCTCAACCACGAGGAAGGCGCGGAGAACTGCGTGCTGCACGGCGACGCCGGCTCGGAAACCTTCCTGTCCGAGATCATCGGTGCGCCGTCGTTTCCGATGCGTCACATGAGCATGGAATCGCTGTACGAGTACGGCAGCCGCGCCGGCCTGTGGCGGGTGCTGCGGGTCTTCGAGCAGCGCCGCCTGCCGCTGACGGTGTTCGCGGTGGCGATGGCGCTGCAGCGGCACCCCGAAGCAGTCGCCGCGTATCGCGAAGGCAGCCACGAGATCGCCTGCCATGGCCTGCGCTGGATCAGCTACCAGCAGGTCGACGAGGCCACCGAGCGCGCGCACATTGCCGAAGCGGTGGCGATCCATCGCGCGCTGACCGGCAGCGCGCCGCTCGGCTGGTACACCGGCCGCGACAGCCCGAATACGCTGCGCCTGATCACCGAGCACGGCGGCTTCGCCTACAGCGCCGATTCCTATGCCGACGATCTGCCGTACTGGGCGACGGTCGACACCGCTTCCGGCGCGCAGCGGCAGCTGATCGTGCCGTACACGCTGGACAGCAACGACATGCGCTTCGCCGCTGCCCAGGGCTTCAACAGCGGCACGCAGTTCTACGACTATCTGAAGGACGCCTTCGACAGCCTCTACGCCGAAGGCGATCCGGCCGGGCTCGATGCACCGAAGATGCTGTCGATCGGCCTGCACGCGCGGATCATCGGCCGGCCAGCGCGGATCGCCTCGCTGGAACGCTTCCTCGACTACGTGCTGGCCCATGACCGGGTCTGGATCGCGCGGCGCATCGATATCGCCGAGCACTGGCGGAAGCGGTTCCCGGCGCCATGAGGATCACGCTGGCCGAACTGAACGCGCTCGACCGGCCCGGCTTCGTGGCGGCGCTGGACGGCATCTACGAGCACTCGCCGTGGGTCGCCGAGGCGGCGATCGATGCCGGCCCGTTCGCCAGCCGGCTGGCGCTGCTTGATGCGCTGAATGCCGCAATGTTGGCCGCGCCGCGCGACACCCAGCGGGCGCTGATCGACGCCCATCCGGAGCTGGC
>CAYPJK010000364.1:0-3557 GCA_964411025.1 uncultured Nevskia sp. | reverse complement strand
AAGGTGGCGAGATCCCCGGCCTTGAAGAAGGCGAGCAGCGCGACTACCGCGTGATCCGCGAGCGGCTGTCGACGTCGCTGAACTTCGACTGGCGCCCCGACCCGAACAACGAGTTCTACCTGCGCACACTGTTCAGCCGTTTCAAGGATGACGAGACGCGCCAGTCCAGCGTCTATGTTTTCGAGGACGGCGAGGCCGCTGCGCTGGACGACAGCAGCGGCCGCTTCGACGGCGCCACCCAGGAACGCAATCTGCGGGCGCGGATCGAGACCCAGCAGATCTTCACCACCGCACTCGGCGCCAAGCACCGGTGGGACGACTGGAAGTTCGATTACGTCGTGGCGCACGCGTTTGCCAACGAGAAGAACCGCAGCAACCTGAGCGCCTCGTTTGTCGGCGAAGGGCTGGACCTTGGCTATTCGCTGGCTGATCGCCGCCGCCCGGTGTTCTTCGGCACGGCCAATGACGACCCTGCCAGCTTCGTGCTCGACGAAGCCACGTTGGAGGATTCCAGCACCGAGGAACGCGAGACCAGCTTCGCCGTCAACCTGCGCCACGACTACGCGTTCAGCGGCTGGAACGGCCATCTGCAAATGGGCAGCAAGGCGCGCCTGCGCAAGAAAACCGCTGAACTGGAAGCCGCCGTCTACGACGGCTTCGGCGATGACGACGTGACCCTGTCGGGCTTTGCCCGCGACAACCGCCGTTATCCGTTGGGCCAATACGGGCCGGGCGTCGACCCGGGCGCGTTCCGCCGCTACTTCAACCAGAGCCGTGGCGGGTTCGAGCTCGACGGCAACGCGTCGGCGGTCGATTCTCGGGGCGCCGACTACCGGATCGACGAGAACATCTATGCCGCCTACGCGCTCGGCGTGGTCAATATCGGCGACCTGCGCATTCTCGGCGGCGCGCGCATGGAGTACACCGATACCGTGTCGCGCGGCACCACGATCACCCTCGACGATGTCGACGGCGACGGCGATCCGCAGTTCGCGCCGTTCAATGCCCGGCGCGACGGCTCGGCGCTGCTGCCGTCGCTGCATGTCCGCTACCGCTTCGACCCGCGCTTGATCGGCCGGCTGGCCTACACCGAGGCGCTGGCCCGTCCGGGCTACGAGGATGCCGCGCCGCGCCAGCTGATCGAGATCGAGGAAGACGATGGCGAGATCCAGCGCCGTGGCGAGGTCGGCAACCCGAACCTGAAGGCGCTGCGCGCGCGCAACGTCGACCTCGCCTTCGAGTACTACCCGGGCAGCCTCGGGGTCGTGCAGGCGGGTGCCTTCTACAAGCGCATCCGCAATTTCATCGTCATTGCCGATGTCGCCGGTTCGCCGGGCTTCGAGGCGTTCGACGAAGTGTTCCAGGCCGTCAACGGCCAGTCCGCCGATGTCTACGGCCTCGAACTCGGTTACACGCAGGCGCTGAAGTTCCTGCCGGCGCCGTTTGATGGCCTGCTGGTGTCGGCCAACTACACGCTGACCAACAGCCGGGCCCGGCTGCCGTTTCGCGATGATCGGCTGTCGCTGCCGCGGCAGTCCGACCGGGTGGGCAACCTCGCGTTCGGCTACGAGAAGTACGGCTTCAGTGCGCGCCTGTCGGCGACCTACCGCAGCGCCTTCCTCGACTCGATCGAGGAACTCGACGATCCGCGCTTCGATCGCTACGCCGATGCCAACCTGCAGCTGGATTTCACCGGCGGCTACCAGCTCACCGACTACGCGCGGCTCTATATCAACGTCGTCAACCTCACCGACGAACCGTTCTATGCCTATTTCGGCGCCGACCGTTACGCTTCCCAGTACGAGCAGTACGGCATCACCGGCGAGCTCGGCATCAAGCTGAACTTCTGATCGACCATCGGGTTTCGACGCCTTCGCATGAACGCACTTCGCTCGCATTTTTGGGCCCTCGCGCTGACGCTGGGCTGCGCCGTCACGGCGATCGCCGGACCGGTCACGCCGCCGACCTCGCCGGTGACGCCGGTCAAGGACGCGTTGCATTTCCTGGTCATCGGCGACTGGGGCCGGCACGGCCAGGAAGGGCAGTTCGACACCGCCGGCCGGCTGGCGGCGGCGGCACGCAGGCAGGACGCCGCGTTCGTGATTTCGGTTGGCGACAACTTCTATCCGGTCGGCGTCGCCAGCATCGACGATCCCTCGTGGCGCAGCTCCTTCGAGGATGTCTACAGCGATCACGCGCTGCACGTGCCGTGGTACGTCGTGCTCGGCAATCACGACTACAAGGGCAACCCGCAGGCGCAGATCGACTACACGCGGATCAGCCGCCGCTGGCAGATGCCCGCCCGCTACTTCACGAAGACCTTCGCCGCCGGCGAAGACAGCCCGGTGCAGGCGCAGTTCTTCTTCATCGACACCTCGCCGATGATCGAGGACTACCAGCAGCATCCGGGCGAGTACGCGGTGGCCGATCAGGACGCGGCCGCACAGCTGCGCTGGCTGGAGGACGAGCTGAAGCAATCGACCGCGCGCTGGAAGATCGTCGTCGGCCACCATCCGATCTACACGGTCGGCAAGCGCAAGAAGGCGGTCGGCGGCGGCATCCAGAAGGAGCTGGAGAAGGCGCTGCTGCCGCTGCTGGAGAAATATCACGTGCAGGCCTACCTGGCCGGTCACGAGCACGATCTTCAAGTGATTCGCCGTCCCGGCGGCACGGTCACCCACCTGGTGTCCGGGGCCGGATCGGAGACCCGCCCGCTGGGCGTGCCGGACCCGAAGGATGGCCGGCTGTTCGCGATCGCCAGTGCCGGCTTCATGGCGATGTCGCTGACTGCCGAGGCACTGAATGTCGAGCTGGTCGATGCCGAGAACCGCGTGCCGTACGCGATCAGCCTGAAGCCCTGAAGCCTGCGGCAGGGCCCTGCGCTCGCGTAGGCTTTCGGGCATGACGTCCCATCCGCTCTCCGACCGTCCGTCCGGCTCCGCGCCGCTGTTGTTGCTGACCAGCCTCTACATTGCGCAGGGGCTGCCGTACGGCTTTTTCACCCAGGCGCTGCCGGTGCTGATGCGCGAAAGCGGCGCGTCGCTAAAGGCGATCAGCGCGACCAGCCTGCTGTTTCTACCGTGGGCGCTGAAGTTCCTGTGGGCGCCGATGGTCGATCACATTGGCACCCGGCGTGGCTGGATCGTGCCGATCCAGTTCGTTGCCGCGATCGGTGCCGCGCTGCTGGCCTGGATCGATCCCGCGCAGGGCTTCATGGCGGTGTTCGTGGCGGTGTTCGCGTTCAACGCGCTGGCGGCGGTCCAGGACGTGGCCACCGATGGGCTGGCCGTTCGGCTGCTTGATGTCCGCGCGCGCGGGCTCGGCAACGGCATCCAGGTCGGCGCCTACCGGATCGGCATGGTGCTCGGTGGCGGCCTGCTGCTGTGGATCTACGCGCAGTTCGGCTGGGTGCCGATGTGCCTCGGCATGTCGGCGCTGCTGGCGCTGACCTGCCTGCCGGTGCTGCTGCAGCGCAGCGCGCGCGAAGCCCCGGTGCGGCATGCGCGGCCGCCGGTGCGGCAGCTGGCGGCCGGCTGGTGGCCGAGGCTGCGGACGCC
>CAYPJK010000363.1:0-3563 GCA_964411025.1 uncultured Nevskia sp. | reverse complement strand
TCCAGTCCCAGCTTGACCAGCCGGCCGCGCACCGCGTCGATGCCGGTCTCGATGTTGTCGGGCCGCACTTCCAGCCCTGGCTCCAGCGCCCGGAAGCCCAGCATGTCCAGCGCCCGCGTGCGCGCCTTGGTGCGGCTGCGGTCGCTGCGGCCGAGCGGCCCGCTGTGCACCACCAGCCAGCCGCCGCTCCACGGCCGCGTGCGGCTTTCGATGCTGCGCCAGGTGGCGACCTCGCCGGCCAGTTCGTGCGCCGCGCCGCTCAGCCGGTAGACGCCACGATCGACCGCTTCGATCAGCCCTTCGGCCGACAGCCGCATCAGCGCGATGCGCACGTTGTTCTCGCGGATGCCGAGCAGCGCCGCGCCGCTGATCGCCTCGCGCGCCGACAGCGGCTCGCCTTCGATCGCCAGCAGCAGGTCGAGGATCAGGGTCTTGGCGGTCAGCGGCGTGGTCATCGCGGGAGCATACCGGTTGCACCGGATGATCATTACCGATAACGTCTTGTCATGCACAAATTAGTAATGAATCGATGAACCCGCTCGTGCAGGTCGACCGTGCGCCGCCGCTGCTGACCGTGACCATCAACCGGCCGGAGGTCCGCAACTGCGTCGACCGGCCGACCGCCGATGCGCTGGTTGCCGCCTTCGAGGCCTTCGAGCGCGATCCGGAACTGCGGGTGGCGATCCTCACGGGTGCCGGCGGCGCGTTCTGCGCCGGCGCTGACCTGAAGGCGGTCAGCAGCGGCGATCCGGCGCGCATCAACCATGTCGGCGTCGACGGCAGCGGCCCGCTCGGGCCGTCGCGGCTGCGGCTGTCGAAGCCGGTGATCGCCGCGGTGGCCGGCCCGGCGGTGGCCGGTGGGCTGGAGTTGGCGCTGTGGTGCGATCTGCGGGTCGCCGACGATACCGCCGTGTTCGGCGTCTATTGCCGGCGCTGGGGTGTGCCGTTGATCGACGGCGGCACCGTGCGGCTGCCGAGGCTGATCGGCCAGTCGCGGGCGATGGACATGATCCTGACCGGCCGCGCCGTGGATGCCGACGAAGCCTTCGCGATCGGCCTGGCCAATCGCCGCGTGCCGACGGGCGAGGCGCTGAACGCCGCGACGGCGCTGGCGCGGGAGCTGAGCGCCTTCCCGCAGACCTGCCTGCGCAGCGATCGCCAGAGCGCGCTCGATCAGTGGTCCTTGAGCGAGGCCGAGGCGATCGCCCACGAGTTCGCGCTCGGCCACGCCACCATCCAGACCGGCGAAACCCGCGCCGGCGCCACCCGTTTTGCCGAAGGGCTGGGCCGTCACGGCCAGTTCTCAGGCACCGGCCCGGAGGCCGCCCGATGAAGACCTATACGCTGGATCCCGCACTGCGCGAGCAGCTGAAAGTACGCTCCAACTGGCGCGGCGCGGCATCGGTGGCGCAGGACTACGGCCTGATGGTGGCCGCCTTCGCGCTGCCGATCGTCTGGCCGCATCCGCTGGCCTGGCTGCTGTCGGTGCTGATGCTCTGCGGCGTCCATGTCGGGCTGGCGATCCTGACCCACGAGGCCGCGCACAAGACGCTGTTCGCCAACAGCCGGATCAACGACTGGGTCGGCCAGTACCTGTGCGCGCTGCCGAACTTCAATCACATGCCGATGTACCGCGCCTACCACATGGCCCATCACCGGCTGGCCGGCACGCCGGACGATCCGGACCGGATCATGGTCGACCGTTATCCGGTGTCGAAGGCCAACCTGCGCCGCAAGCTGCTGAGCGACCTGTCCGGACAATCCGGCGTGAAGTTCCTGATCGGCATCGTCGCGATGACCGCCGGCTACTGGAAGTTCCAGCAGAACGGGGTCGTCGAGAAGCTGGCCTACGACCGTCCGCAGCGCTTCGCCGACTACGCCGGCCGCTTCCTGCGCCGGGGCGGCGCAATCTCGATCGCCTGGCAATTGGCGATCTGGGGTGCGCTGCAGGCGTCTGGCCATGGCGAGCTTTACCTCGCCTGGGTGCTGGCCTTCCTGATCCCGTTCCCGCTGACCATGCGGGTGCGCGTGCTGGCCGACCACGGCGCGATCCACGATCCGGATTCCACCGATCCGCTGCTGCACGCCCGCACCACGCGACTGAACTGGGTCGAGAAGCTGCTGTTCGCGCCGCATCACGAGCACTACCACCTGGAGCATCACCTGATGCCCTCGTGCCCGCACTGGAACCTGCCGAAGCTGCATGCGCGGCTGGTTGCCGACGGCGTGATTCCGCCGGCCAATCAGGCGAACGGCATGCGCGAGGTGCTGCGTCGCGTGACCCGCTGAAGCCTCAGTTGAAGGCGGCGATCGTGGTCCGATGCAGCAGCCGGTGGTGGCCGGCGTAGCCACCCGTCGCCGCGTGCAACAGCGAGCGGTTGTCCCAGATCACTAGCATCTGGGGCTGCCAGCGATGGCGGTACTGGAACTCCGGCCGTGACTGCCACTGGTACAGCTCGAACAGCAGCGGCAGCGCTTCGGCGTCGTCCATGCCGTCGATGCCGATGATGTAGCCGAGGCAGCCGAACAGCCCTTCCCGGCCGGTTTCCGGATGGCGGCGGATCAGCGGATGGCGCTGCACGGCCTCGGCGTCGGTCGACGGCCGGATCACCATCGAGCGCCCGGGCTGGTCGCGCGCGCCGTAGAGACCGTCCGGCGCATAGGCCTTCTTCGCCGAATGCAGCGCGACACGTCCTTCGAGGCGCTGGCGCAGCGCGTCGGGCATCGCCTCCAGCGCCGCATGCTGGTTGGCGAATAGCGTGTCGCCGCCGACCGGCGGAATGACGATGCCGTACAGGCAGGTGCCGGCCGGCGGGCGCGGCTGGAAGCTCCAGTCGCTGTGCCAGGTTTCGGCGAACAGCGACGAACGCTCGTCGGCGCGCCGCTCGACCGCGATGACGTGCCGGCGGCCGGGAATCGGCGCGATGAACGGGTCTTCACCGAAGCCGCCGAACGCGCGGGTGACCCGTTCGAGATCGTCGTCGGACAGCGGCTGGCCGGGGAACGACAGCACCTGGTGCTGCAGCCAGAGCGCGCGCAACCGCGCAACCGTGGCGGCCTGCAGCGGCTGTGTCAGGTCGACGCCGGTCACGGTGGCGCCGCAGGCCTGGCCGGAAGGGGTCACGTCGAGAGAAGCGGACATGCCTGCGAGTCTGCCGCAGGACGCCGGCCAATGCGCCGGCTTTCCGCAGCGGGCGACACCGCTGGGCAATCTCTACCAGCGGTCGCGCGGTGGGCAGCAGCGGCGGCACCGTGAACAGTCGGTTACATTTTCCTGACAGCGGCTTCAGATTTGGCATGGCGATTGCCGTTCGCTGTGCCAAGGCCGGAACCCGACCTCATTTCGACTGGAGATTGCGTGATGATGCGATTGATCGTGGTCGCTGCCGCCGCCTTTGCGGCCATCGGCAGCGCCGCCGCTGCCGACAGCCTGTCGCCGCCGCCGGCGAATTTCGACGCCTCGTTCGCCAGCCCCGGCACCGCGCCGAACGCCAGCCTGCGCAACCGCGCCGCCAGCATCGCCCGCGCCGCGCCGCGCCGCGCCGGCCTGGCCTCGACGGTCG
>CAYPJK010000362.1:0-3580 GCA_964411025.1 uncultured Nevskia sp. | reverse complement strand
CTTCCAGTTCATGTCGGACACGCGGCCGTTGTAGCCCTCGAAGTCCTCGATCATCAGATCGGCGCCGAGGAAGGCATCGGTGGTCTGGCCGGTGGCCAGGCGGCGCACGCGGCGCTGGAAGCCGAGGTACAGGTAGGCGTCATCGAACTTCAGGTCGTTCTCGTAGCGCTGGATCAGCAGCTGCGTGTCCTTCAGATCCTGCGGCGCCAGCACCTTGAGGTAGATGCCGCGGAAGAACTCCGACGGGTTCGGCGTCACTTCCGGCAGCGGCTCGTGCTGCACGCGGTGCTTGAAGTTCAGGAAGTGGAAGTTGAACTTCAGCGTGCGCTCGACCTGCCCGGACGACAGGTTGCGGTACTTCCAGTAGAACGGCGAGATCGCCGCGCCATCGCCCCAGTTGACGCCGTACTTGTAGTTCCAGGCAATCTTTTCGCCGGCACGCGCGTCGCTGGTCGACGGTTCTTCCGGGAACGGCCGGCCGGCGATGAAGCCGGTGATCTCGCCGTTCTTGCCGCCGAGCGCCGCCTTGCCGGCATTGGCGCGGGTGGCCTCGACGTAGTGCTTGTCGACCTCGAACGACGTGGTCGGCCCGACCTTGATCTCGGTCCAGCCGTTCTTGATCAGCATGTACATTGCGGCATCGAGCGCGTCCTTGAACTGCTCGACGTTGTCCTTGTTGACCACGGTGCCGGCCGACAGGCCGGGGAACGACGGCACGCCGGCCTTGTAGGGATTGAAGGCGGCGTCGATGTCGGTGGCGGCAGCGGCGCTGCCGGCGGCCAGCATCAGGCCCAGCGCCAGCGCGCGGGCAAACGGGGTGCGGTGCGTCATGTCAGGTTCCTCGAAAAATGGGTGGGCAATCAGAACGCGTAGCGCAGCGTCGCGAAGATCTCGTCTTCCTTGCGTGCGGCACCGATCGGGCCAGCGCGGAAGCGGCCGAGCGGCTCCAGCCCGGACAGGCCGCGCGAGAACGCGGTCATCGGATCGGCATCGCCGAACGGTGCGGTGAACGGGGCAAACGGGTTGCAGCTGCGGCAGTCGTCGACTTCGTAGCGGTCGAGATCGCCGGTCACCCACTTGATGTTGGCGCCGACGGTCAGCTTCACCTGGTCGTTGACGATCCAGTCCACGGACGGCGCGGTGACGCCGGCGCGGGCGGCGACGTCATAGGCGGTGACCACCTGCGGGCTGACCCGATCGTTGACCAGGAAAGCCTTGATCAGCAGCGTGCCGATGACGTTGTCTTCCCAGTCGGCCATGCCGGCGGTGCCCAGCGAATCGCGCTTGCGCTGGTGATCGAAGATGTGCTGGGAGAAGATCTGCGCGGAAATCAGCGTGGTCCGGTTCGGGTTGATGAACGGGATGAAGGTCGGACGATCGATGCCGACCACCGAGCGGAAGACGTTGTTCTCCGAGTACAGCTCCGGCTTCAGCGTGTTGGCGAACTGCTCGCCATCGGTCAGCGCCGCCTCGACTCTCACCGCCGCCTTCAGGTCCTGCAGCTCGAAGTCCGCCGAGCCGCCGATCAGGTTGACTCTCGGGAACACCATGTCGAAGGCGATCAGGTACGGGCAGCGGTCGTTGCCGTTGTTGCAGGGACCGCCGGTGAACGAGTTGGTCGCCGCGCGGCCACCCTGCAGGCTGGGCAGCTGCGAACGGTAGTGCAGCGCGTTCAGCGAGAAGCTCAGGCCGCCGGCGGTGATGCCTTCGAACTTGGCGCCGATCTGGGTGTTGGCCAGCGAGTGCTTCGGCAGCTCGACATCGCGGATACCGATCTGGCCCGGGCCGAAATCGGTCGACAGGAAGACGCCAGGACCGACGTTGGCGAAGTTCGCCACCGTGCCGCCGTTGTCCCACAGGTTCTTCAGGCCCCGGAACAGGCAGCCGGCGTCGAGGATGGTGTTGGCGGTGCCGCACTGGCCGAGGTTGTTGGGCCGGAACTTGTCGAAGTTCCAGACCAGCTGCAGGTTGGAGTCCTGCAGGAACGAGGTTGCGCCCATCCGCCATTCGGCGGTGGCGATCCACATCGGGAAGCGGATGTCTTCAAGCTCGTCGTAGATGTTGTTGCGCGAGTAGTCGACCGGGTTGATGACATCGAGCACGCGGAACAGGTCGGTTCGCCCCCAGACCACCTGCTGCCGGCCGATCTTGACGAACAGCTGGTCGTCGCCTGCCAGCGGCAGCGTGTTGGACACGGTGAACTCGCGCAGCGCATCGAGCCGGCGGTTGAAGTCGGACCAGGCCAGGTCGCCGCTGCCGAGGTTGCCGTAGCCGCCGAAGTTGACGCAGCCGCGACGGTCTTCCGAACAGGGGCGCACCGGCACGCCGAAGGCCACACCCTGCCCGACCGGATGCCAGCGGTCACCGAGCACGCGCAGCCCCTGGTTGGGGTTGTAGCCCGGCGCATTGGGATCGGTTGAGTTGAAGCCGAAGGCGTTGTCGGGCAAGCCGAACACGCCCGCGACGACCTCTGCGTTGACCGCACCGCCGCCATGCGGCAGCGGTGGCGGACCGCCCATCGAGTTGAGGGTGATCGGACCGCCGGCGCGGCTGCCGTACTGGTCCTCGTTCATCAGGTAGACGCCGTCCCAGGTGCCGCGCAGCGTGCTGTTGACCTGCCAGCCGGCAAGGCTGCCGCTGATTTCGGCCTGCAGCGTGTTGCGGAACTTCGACAGGCCGACCGTGCCGCCGGTGGCGTCCTGGAATCGATAGCGGCTGTCGTTCTCGTAGAACACGTCGGCTTTCCAGCCGTCCTGGGCCTGGATGGCCTTGACCGGTGCCAGCAGCGCCAACCCCAGCGCCACCGCCCTTGCCACTGCAGCCGCCGGACGGCGGCCGTGTCTGTTGTTCATCGTGGACTCCTCTTCTTGATTTCTATGGGAACCGCCAGCGGGACTCGCACTGCCCGCCTCTTGCTGCACGACAGATTCAGTGGCTCACCGGCACCGCCCGGCCGGCCGAGCCTTCACCGGCGCCGACCACGAAGCGCGGCCGGAACGCCACACACCAGGCCGGCACGATCAGCATCGCGGCCACGGCGTTGACGATCAGCATGAAGCTGAGCAGCACGGCGGCATCGCTCTGGAAGCGCAGGTCGGACATGAAGATCCACAGCACGACGCCGGCAATCAGCGTCACGGCGGTGAAGCTCACCGCGTAGCCGGTGGTGGCGACCGCGTTGATCGCCGCCTTGCGGATATCGCCGAGCTGCTCCATTTCCTCGCGGATGCGGTCCATGAAATAGACCGCGTAGTCGATGCCGACCCCGACACCCACCATGATCACCGGCACCGTGTTGACGCTGACGCCGATGCCCGCCCAGCCCATGTAGGCGTAGGTCATGATGGTGGCGAACAGCATCGGCAGCACCATCAGCCAGCCGGCGTGCAGCGACTGGTAATAGAGCATCACCAGCACGAAGGCGGCGACCATGACCAGCGGCACCATGATCATGTGATCGCTGTGCAGCGCCTCGTTGGCCGCAGCCGACACGCCGACGATGCCGCCGCCCGGCTCGAACACCAGATCGGTGACGCCGGCCGAGGCGAACGGCACCACCACGCGGATGCTGCGGGTCGGA
>CAYPJK010000361.1:0-3582 GCA_964411025.1 uncultured Nevskia sp. | reverse complement strand
GGTCTTGCCCTTGTCGTGGTCGAAGAACACGCCCGGCGAGCGGTGCAGCTGCGACACGACGACGCGCTCGGTGCCGTTGACGATGAAGGTGCCGTTGTCGGTCATGAGCGGAACCTCGCCCATGTAGACCTCCTGCTCGCGGATGTCCTTGACGCGCTTCTCTTTCGATTCGCGGTCGTAGATCACCAGGCGGGTCGTGACCTTCAGCGGCGCGGCGAAGGTCAGACCGCGGACACGGCATTCCTTTTCATCAAACACCGGCTCCTCGAGGCGGTAGCGCACGTACTCCAGCGCCGCCGCGTTGTTGTAGCTGACCATCGGGAACACCGATTTGAACGCCGCGTGCAGTCCGGCTTCCTTGCGTTGCGCGGGATGCGTCTCGGCCTGCAGGAAGTGCCGGTACGAATCGAGCTGCGTCGCCAGCAGGTACGGCACGGCCAGGGTTTCCGACTGCTTGCGGAAATCCTTGCGAATGCGCTTCTTCTCGGTGAACGAGTAGGCCATCGGTGTTACCTCGTCGTGGCACGCTTTGGGCGCGCGGAACATTCAAATGCGGTATTGCGAAATCTGACAACCAGCAACGGCAGAAGGCCGGCCGCTTGCGCGGCCAGCCCTCGCCGGTTACTGCGTGCTGCGTGAAGGGTGCGTCAAAGGCTTACTTGAGGTTCGCCTTGGCGCCCGCTTCTTCCAGCTTCTTCTTGATCGCTTCGGCGTCCGCCTTCGGAACGCCTTCCTTGATCGTCGCCGGGACGGCTTCGACCAGATCCTTCGCTTCCTTCAGACCCAGGCCGGTGATCTCGCGGACAGCCTTGATCACGTTGACCTTGTTGTCACCGAACGCCGTCATGACGACGGTGAATTCGGTCTGCTCGACAGCGGCGGCGGCAGCTGCGCCACCGGCGGCCGGGGCGGCAACGGCGACCGCAGCAGCGGCCGAGACGCCAAACTTCTCTTCCATCATCTTGACCAGCTCGACGATGTCCATGACGGACTTTTCGGCGATCGCGTCAAGGATTTCCTGATTTGAAAGTGCCATTTCTAAAAACCTCGATTGACTAGTGTGTGAACCAAACCGCTTGCCCGATTGAGGGAAAGTGAATGGGAAAACTGTGGCTAGAGCGCGGCTCTAGGGGACGGCTCAGGCAGCCTGCTTCTGATCGGCGACCGCTTGCACGGTGCGCACGAACTTGGCAGTCGGCTCGGCCAGCGTCCGGACGAACTTCGAAACCGGGGCCTTCATGACGCCCATGAGCATGGCCAGCGCCTGCTCCTTGGACGGCAGCGAAGCCAGACGTTCGATGTCCTTCGAGCCGTACAGCTGCCCGCCGATCGAAACCGCCTTGACCACCAGCTTGTCGTTGTCCTTCGCGAAGTCCTTGATCACGCGACCGACGGCACCCGGATCTTCCAGAGAGAACCCGAGGACCAGCGGTCCGACCAGCGCATCGCCCATGCACTCGAACTGAGTGCCGACCAGTGCGCGCTTGGCCAGCGTGTTCTTGACCACGTGCAGATAGATCCCGTTCTCACGGGCCTTGGCACGCAGGATGTCGAACTTGCCGGCCGGCAGGCCGCGATATTCGGCCGCAACGGCCGACAGCGCGCGTGACGCCACTTCATTCACTTCCGCAACCAGGGCCTTCTTGTCTTCAAGACGCAATGCCATTAGACGCGAACCTCCTGGTACTACCACGTTGCAAATCGAAACCCGTGCTGCCACGGATTTCGCGTTTTACGGCGCCTCCTCGACCGGGATCTCGGAGGCTTGCCGTCTGCGTCAGCGGCCCTTGCGAACCTTTAACCTGCCTCGCCGTTTGACGGGTTCGGCCCTACTGACGGTCTTGGACGGCGTGGCGGTGAGGCCACACTGTCAAGTTCTGTGACACCGGCAGCCTGCCTTGCAGGCTGCCGGCTTGAAGCGATTTACTCGGGCAGCGACGACAGGTCGACCGGCACGCCGGGACCCATGGTCGACGACAGGGTCACCTTGCGGATGAACACGCCCTTCGAGGTCGTCGGCTTCAGGCGGCGAATGTCGCGCAGCACCGCGATCAGGTTCTCCTGCAGCTTGACGTTGTCGAAGCTGGCCGCGCCGATCGCGCAATGGATGATGCCGGCCTTGTCGGTGCGGTAACGCGCCTGACCCGACTTGGCGTTGCGGACGGCTTCGGCGACGTTCGGCGTCACCGTGCCGGTCTTCGGGTTCGGCATCAGGCCGCGCGGGCCGAGCACCTGACCGAGGGCACCGACGACACGCATCGTGTCCGGGCTGGCGATGACGACGCCGTAGTTCAGGTCGCCTTCCTTCATCTTGGCGGCCAGATCTTCCATGCCGACCGCATCGGCGCCGGCATCCAGCGCTTCCTTGGCCTTGGCACCCTGGGCAAACACGGCGACGCGCACCGTCTTGCCGTTGCCGTGCGGCAGCGTGGTCGAGCCGCGGACGTTCTGGTCCGACTTCTTGGCGTC
Source organism: uncultured Nevskia sp. (assembly GCA_964411025.1). GTDB lineage: Bacteria > Pseudomonadota > Gammaproteobacteria > Nevskiales > Nevskiaceae > Nevskia. The sequence goes on along the minus strand of CAYPJK010000361.1, from coordinate 1,113 downwards.
GATGCCGAGGTTGACCGACAGATCAACCGATTCCTTGAACTTGGCGGTCGCGTTGGTCTTGACCAGTTCCAGCGCCGCTTCGAGCGCGTAGGTCTTGCCCGGCGCGATCTTGCCGGCGTAAGCCTTCTGGCGCTTGGTCAGCTTGATTTCGTTTGCCATTGGATCAGCCCTCCACCACGTCGATGCCCATCGAACGGGCAGAACCGGCGATCAGCTTGATCGCGGCGTCCATGCTGCCGGCGTTCAGGTCCGGCCACTTGGTCTTGGCGATTTCAGCCGCCTGCGACTTGGTGATCTTGCCGACCTTCTTGGTGTGCGGCGTCGGGCTGCCGGACTCGATGCCAGCGGCCTTCTTGATCAGCACCGTGGCCGGCGCGGTCTTGGTGATGAAGGTGAACGAACGGTCGGAGTAGACCGTGATCACGACCGGCGTCGGGATGCCCGGCTCCAGCTTCTGCGTCGCGGCGTTGAACGCCTTGCAGAATTCCATGATGTTGACGCCGTTCTGGCCGAGGGCCGGACCGACCGGCGGCGACGGGTTGGCCTTGCCTGCAGGAATCTGCAGCTTGACGTAGGCCTGGACTTTCTTTGCCATTGCTTACTCCGTGATGGGTGATAACGCCGGCCTTCCGGCTGGGCTCCCCGGTGGTACTGCTGTCGGCTGATGAACGTCAGCCGCTTGTTGAAGTTGTTGGCAAGCCGGCTTCGCTTGCTGTGGGTCGATCCTGTCAGTCCTGGATCGACCACCCGGCCTCGCGAGCAGTGCTCGCGAAACAGGCCTACTCAGCCTTTCTGCACCTGCGAGAACTCGAGTTCGACCGGCGTCGCGCGGCCGAAGATCAGCACGGCAACACGCAAACGGCTCTTGTCGTAGTTGACTTCCTCGACCACGCCGGAGAAATCGGCGAACGGGCCTTCGGTGATGCGTACCGCTTCGCCCGGCTCGTACAGCGTCTTCGGCTTCGGCTTTTCGACTGCTTCCTCGACCCGGCTGAGGATGGCGTTGGCCTCCTTCTCCGAAATCGGCGCCGGCTTGTCCGGCGTGCCGCCGATGAAGCCGAGCACCTTCGGTGTCGACTTGACCAGATGCCAGGTGTCTTCTTTCATTTCCTT
>CAYPJK010000360.1:0-3597 GCA_964411025.1 uncultured Nevskia sp. | reverse complement strand
TGGCCCTCGCGGATCACCAGTGACGGGAAGAAGTCCTTCTCCAGCATCCGGTCGGTGAACAGCACCCAGGAGCCGATGCCCTGCTCGTACAGCGCGAAGAACAGCAGGCTGATGACGATGAAGCCGACGCAGGCCAGCATCCGGCCACGCTGCGCCGGGGTGCAGTGCGCCGTCAGGTACCAGGCCAGCCAGCCCAGCCACAGCGCGATCAGGCCCAGCTGCAGCCCGAGCACCGCGTGGCCGGCCTGCATCAGCAGGAACAGGATCGGCAGCAGCAGCAGCGCGCCGAGGTAGATCGCCCATTCCAGGGTCAGCGGCCCGAACACGCGGGCCTTCAGGCGCGGCTCGTCCGGGCTTTCGGCGTGGCCGAGCAGGTATTGCTGACCGCTGATGAACACTGCCAGCCCGGCGACCATGCCGATGCCGGCAGCCCCAAAGCCGTAGCGCCAGCCGTAGGTCTCGCCGAGGAAGCCGCAGACCACGCTGGCGAACAGCGAGCCGAAATTGATGCCGGCACCGAACAGCGTGAAGCCAGCGTCGCGGCGCGGGTCGCGCTCCGGATAGAGCTTGCCGACCAGGGTCGAGATGTTCGGCTTCAGGAAGCCGACGCCGGCGGTGATCAGGGCCAGCGAGGCATAGAAGACGCTCAGTGCCAGCGTGTCGCGCTGCACCGCACCGCCAACCACCCGCGCCTGCTCGCCCTCCACGCTCATGCCGAGATGGCCGAGCGCCAGCAGCACGCCGCCGAGCACCACCGAACGGCGCACGCCGAGCCAGCGGTCGGCGATCAGGCCGCCGAGCATCGGCGTGGCGTAGACCAGCCCGCCGTAGGCGCCGATCAGCGCCAGACTCATCGAATCGGTGAAGCCGTGATGCTTGATCAGGTACAGCGCCAGCAGCGCCTTCATGCCGTAGAACGAGAAGCGCTCCCACATCTCGGTGAAGAAGCAGACCACCAGGCCCTTCGGGTGGCCGAACAGTTCGTCGGCAGGCGGCGCGGCAGTGGCGGTAGCGAGCATCGGCAGGGGGTTCCGGTCCGGAAGTCGACGCAGTATGGCCGCCGGCTCAACGCGGCAGGCGGGCCAGCCGGCAGGTGACGATGCCCGCCAGGATCAGGACACCGCCCAGCGCCTGATGAACGCCGAAGCGCTCCTGCAGCAGCGCCCACGCGAACACGGCGGCGGCGACCGGCTGCACCAGCAGGGTCACCGACGCGAACGAGGCGGTGACATGCGCCTGCGCCCAGGCGATCAGCCCCTGACCGCCGACGTGGACGACGACGCCGAGCGCCGCCAGCAGCAGCACGTCGCGCCAGCCGGTCGGCGCGATCCGTTCGCCGAACGCGAGGCTCATCGGCAACAGCGTCAGCATGCCGGCGAGGCTGGCCCAGAACATCACGTCGAGCGCGGTGTAGCGCCGCCGGCTGCGGCTGACCAGCAGCTGGTAGATCGCATAGAACACCGCCGTGCCGATCGCCATCAGATCGCCGACCGCCGTCTCGTGGCGGATCGTGAAGCTGTCGGCCACCAGCCACGCAGCCCCGGCCAGCGCCAGGACCAGACCGATCCAGAAGCGCGGCGGGTGACGGTCGCCGAAGCCGAAATGCAGGGTCAGCGCGATGAACACCGGCGACAGGTTGCTCATCAGGGTGGCGTTGGCGACCGAGGTCAGGTGGATCGCGCGGTGCCACAGCGCCAGGTCCAGCGCGAAGGCGACGCCGGCCGCGAGCATCAGGCCGATCGCGGCGCGGTCCGGTGGCAGGTCCTGCTTCGGCTGCGCGGCGCGCGCCAGCCACAGCACCGGCACGGCGACCGCCAGCCGCCAGAACGCGGCCGCCGTCGGCCCGACCTCGACCAGCCGGACGACGATCGCCGCAAAACCGATGAGCACCGCGCCGAGCACCAGCCCCGGCACGCCGAGCCGCGCGCGGGCAGCGGGCATCACCGGACAGCCTCGGGGCCGCGGAGGGCGATCGCAACAGGCAGGGTCGGCGCAGGCATCGGAGCGGGCAACGGGGCGGACGGCGATTGTCGGGCTTCCGGCGGCGGCGACGCGAGCCGGGCAGAATCGGCAGCCCGGAAACGCAGCCGCGGCGGGACTTCCAGCGTCCCGAGGGGGCCTGCGACTGGGTATTCCCACCGCAGCGACCGGTCTCCGCGCCCCGGGAAAATGCTGTTATGCACAAGATGCGACCGCAGGCAGAAAATCGCGCCGTCAAGCCACGGTACTGCAGGGCGCGCCATCACCTCGTGCAGATGATTGAATTATTTATTAATAATCCGAGCAGCAGCAGAATTTCCAGCGGTCTGCCCGGACGCTGGCACTTCCGCTGCGCGCGTGTCTGGGTGATGTACACATCTTTATCCACAGCGTGTCGACTGCAATCGCTGCGGCGTTTCAGGCCGGCGCGATGAAGCTCGTCACGATCGCCGTGCCGGTGCCGCTGCGTCGGGTGTTCGACTACGCCGTGCCCGACGCACTGGCGGCGACGCTGCACCCCGGCCAGCGGGTCCGGGTCCCGTTCGCGCGCCGCGAGCTGATCGGCGTGGTGGTCGGCCCGGTCCGCGAGGCACCGCCGCCGGACTACGAGATCAAGCCGGTCAGCGCGCTGCTCGACACTCAACCGCTGCTGTCGGAAGCGCTGCTGGCGCTATGCCAATGGACGGCCGACTACTACCTGCACCCGCTCGGTGAAGTGATCGCCGCCGCCCTGCCCGGCCCATTGCGCCGTGGCGAGCAGCCGGCGATCCGGCCGCCGGACGGCCTGCAGCTGTGCGCTGCCGGCCGGGCCGCCGTCGCCGAGCTGCCGGCCCGCGCCAAAGCGATGCGCGCGCTGCTGGATCTGCTGGCCCCCGGCCCCTGCGCCGTCGCCACCGTTCGGAGCCAGCTGCCGGGCAGCGCGGCCGCCGTGAAACGGGCGCTCGACGCCGGCTGGATCGAACGCTGCGCCGATGACGGCATCCCGCGCGCCCTGCAGCCGCCGCTGCCGCTGACCGCGCCGCAGGCCGAGGTGCTGGCGGCGCTGGCCGCCGGCACCGGCCGCTTCGGCGTCAGCCTGCTCGAAGGCGTGACCGGCAGCGGCAAGACCGAGCTGTACCTGCGGCTGACCGAAGCGGTGCTGGCCGCCGGTGGCCAGGTGCTGGTGCTGGCGCCGGAAATCGGCCTGACGCCGCAGCTGGCGGCGCGCTTCAAGGCGCGCTTCGGCGACGGCGTCGCCAGCTTCCACTCCGGCCTGGGCGAAGCCGAACGCGCCCGCCACTGGCTGGCGGCCGCCAGCGGCGCAGCGCGCATCGTGGTCGGCACCCGCTCGGCGGTGTTCGTGCCGATGCCGCGCCTGCAGCTGGTGATCGTCGACGAGGAACACGACGGCTCCTACAAGCAGCAGGACGGCCTGCGCTACCACGCCCGCGATGTCGCCATCGTCCGTGCCCGCGATGCCGGCGCAGCGGTGGTGCTCGGCAGCGCCACGCCTTCGCTGGAAACACTGCGCAACGCGGCCGATGGCCGCTACGTCCACCTGAAGCTCGACCGCCGCGTGCACGACACGCCGCCGCCGCGCATCCATCTGCTCGATGTCCGCCACGCGGTGCTGGAAAA
>CAYPJK010000359.1:0-3597 GCA_964411025.1 uncultured Nevskia sp. | reverse complement strand
CAGCGACCCCGCCCTCATCACCGGGCTCGAAGCGGCGACTGCGATCAGCGTCAGCAGCGGCGGCAGCTACAGCATCGATGGCGGTGCCTTCACGTCGGCGGCGGGCACCGTCGGCAACACCGCCCAGGTCCGTGCACGCGGCACCGCAAGCAGCAGCATCAATACGGCATCCGGCGTCACTGTCACCATCGGCGGAGTCAGCAGCAGCTTCAGTATTACCACCGTCCGGACCGCCGACACGGCCCCCGATCCGTTCAGCTTCCCGCCGAAGGTCGACGCGCCGCTGGGTAGCCTGCAGACCAGCCGGCCGACGATCATCACCGGCATCAACGCGCCGAGCCCGATTTCCATCGTCGGCGGTTTTTACAGCATCGACGGCCAAGCGTTCACCGATGCGCCGGGCACGGTCGCCAGTGGTGCGTCGGTCACGGTGCAGGTGCTGTCGTCCTACGGCTACTCGGAATCGCGCGAAGCGGTGCTCACCGTCGGCGGCGTTGCCGGGGCCTATCGCGTCACCACCTGGAGCATTACGGCGGATGCGTCGCCCGATCCGTTCAGCTTCCCGGCGCAGACGGATGTCATGACCGGCATGGCGGTCCGCAGCGACCCGGTCGTGGTGACGGGCATCGACGTCGCGGTCCCGATCTCCGTCAGCGCCGGGCGCTATCAGATCAACGATGGCGCGTTCACGGCGTCGCCGGGCGAGGTCGTCGACGGCGACATCGTGGTGGCCGAGGTGCTGGCGTCCGATCAACCGTCGACGGCGGCGAGCACCACCGTTGCGATCGGCGACAAGCAGGCCGATTTCGTGGTGACCACCGGCACGCGCGGCTCCACCGGTCAGGCACCGCTGGCGTTCACATTCGCGCCGGTGTTCAACGTCGAGCCGGGCAGCGTCAACACGAGCCGGCCCGTGATGATCGCCGGCGTCGCCGCCGGCACCCCGATCTCCGTGGTCGGCGGGCGCTACAGCATCAACGGCCGCCCGTTCACGGCGGCCAATGGTCTGGTGTCGAGCAACGACAGCGTCGTGGTCGAAGTGGTCGCCAGCGACCGCTTCGCGACGCGTCAGGACGCGGTGCTGACGGTCGGGAACGGCAGCGCCGCGTTCAGCGTCAGCACGCGGGTCGCGCGGACGACGCCGGACGCATTTGCATTCGCGCCGGTCGTCGAGGCCGCCACCGGCAGCGTCCGCAGCAGCGCGGCGGTGACGATCACGGGTCTCGATGTGCCGGCGGACATTGCGATCGTCGGTGGTCAGTACAGCATCGGCGGCGCGGGCTTCACCAGCAATCCCGGAAAAATCCGCAACGGGGAGACCGTCCGCGTCCGGACGATGGCGGCCAGCGCGGCCGCGACCACGGTGTCGGCGACCCTGACCATCGGCGGCAGCAGCGCCGCGTTCCACGTCACCACCGCCGGTGCCGATGTCACGCCGGCTCGATTCAGCTCGATCAGCAACCCGGCGGCCTTCCCGCTGCTGGGCGCCGTGAGCCCATCCGTGACGGTCAGCGGCATCAGCGCGCCGGTCACGGTATCGGTGAGCGGCGGCGAGTACAGCATCAACGGCGGGCCGTTCCTGTCGATGCCGGGGGCGGCCAGCAACGGCGATCGGGTGCGCGTGATGGCGATCCCCGGAGCCAATCGCGGCGACATCGTCACCGCGACGCTGAATCTCGGTGGCGTCACCGGCACCTTCACCGTGACGACCGATGCGCCGGCCGACGACTTCGCCGACATCTTCGAGTTCAAGGACCTCGTCGTGCCCCGCAACACGATCGTCCAGAGCGAGGCCATCGAGATTCGCGGCATCAATGTCGCGACGCCGATCTCGGTGACCGGCGGCAGCTACAGCATCAATGGCGGCGCATTCCGCAGCACGGCATCGACGGTGTCCGGCGGTGACCTCGTCAGCATCAAGGCCACCAGTGCCGGCACCTACGACACCGAAACGCGGGTCAGCCTGAATATCGGCAGCCGCGGCACGACGTGGCTACTGCACACGGTGGCCGACCCGAGCCAGTTGCAGGCGTTCACCCTGGTCAACGCCGAGATGTTCCCTGGCGGCATGGTGCCGGCGGGCCGCGCACTGACGACAGTCCCGTTCATCGTGGCCGGCGCGCCGTCACCCACAGCGATCAGCATCACCGGCGGCAGCTACAGCATCAACGGCGGCGCCTTCACGACGTCCCCCGGGTCCGTGGTGAACGGCAATTCGGTGGTCGTGCAGTTCACCGCCTCGGCCAGCCACGACACCAGCACCTCGGTGACGCTGAGAATCGGGGCCCTCAGCTCGACGCTGTCGGTGACCTCGACCATCGATCCAGTCGCGGCCACGCCCACCACGGCCACCGACTGCACCTCGCACATCTACCGGTCGCTGGAGCCGGTGCCGCTGCGCCTGTTCGTCTGCCGGCCGACCGGTTGGCGCGCCAGCGATCGCCGCTCCGCGCTGATGCACTGGTTCGGCGGCGGTTTCGTGTTCGGCAACATCGACAATTCCGTCGGCGAAGCGCGGTACTGGGCCAGCACCCATGGCATGGTCGGTATCGCGCCGGACTACCGGGTGAATGATCGTTTCGGTGCCTACGCTTATCTGGCGGCGGATGACGGCCGCGCCGCGCTGCGCTGGGTACAGGCTCACGCCAGCGAACTCGGCATCGACCCCGCGCGGATCGCACTGTCCGGCTCATCGGCCGGCGGCGGCGTGGCCTTCTTTGCCGGACTTCGCGACGCGCCGTCAACCGGTGTGGCCGAGGACAACCCGCTGCAGCGCGCCGCTGCCATCGTCACCCGCGCCGGCGTCCCGGACATCACCACGGTGTCGCATATCCAGCGCTTCGAGGTGGCCGCGCTCTTCGACAATCTCGGCCCGGCGATCTCGCCGAGCGTCAATCTCGACCCCGACTACCCACCGGTGCTGATGTTCCAGGGCGATCGGGACAGCACGGTGGCGCCGACACCGAGCGTGCAGTTCTGCACCGCACTGATCCGGCTCGGCATCCGCTGTGACTACCGCAACCAGGCAGGTACCAGTCACGATCTGTCCGCCACCCCGGGGGCGCTGGACGCGATTCACGACGAGACCCGGGTCTTCCTGACCAGTCTCGGCCTGCTCCCCGCGGTCCGCTGACGGCGGCGGTACCGGCGTCTGCCGGGCCGCCTGGCCGTGCTTTGCGACCGGCACGGACATCTCTTGCGAGCGAAGTTCATGGTCACCGTACGCTCGGGTCTTGCACGCCTTTCCCTCATTTGGCGCGCCAAGCGCCGCGACGGCTCCGCCGCCGGCGGCGGCCACCGTTGCTCGCCTTGTTTTCGCTGATCAGAAAAACTAATCCGATCAACGACTTGTCCGGCGAGATGAATTCGTTAGCGTTTCATTAGATTTGCGCGAGGACTATCGGCACGTTTCCTGTGCTAATCGCGAAAGCTGCCATTCAGAAAGCAGCATGCTCAGGACTGCCGTCATGTTTCAGGGGAAGATCGTGCTGCTGCTGCTGCGGCAGGTGCTGGCCACGTTTTTTGCCGTGCCGCTGCTGTCAGCGGCGGCAGCACCGAGCATCAGCATCAACGACGTCAGCGTCACCGAAGGCAACA
>CAYPJK010000358.1:0-3613 GCA_964411025.1 uncultured Nevskia sp. | reverse complement strand
GTAGGCCAGCGCATCCTTCACTTCCTGGCGTTCGAAGAAGCGCAGGCCGCCGTAGATGCGGTATGGCAGGCGGTTGCGGATCAGCGCTTCTTCCAGCACGCGCGACTGCGCGTTGGAGCGGTACAGGATCGCGCAGTCATTGAGCGCAAACGTGCCCTCGTGATGCGCCTTGATCCGGCCGACGACGAACTCGGCCTCGTCGAATTCGTTGAATGCCGCGTACAGCTGGATCGCATCGCCGTCTTGGCCGTCGGTCCACAGCACCTTGCCGAGCCGCCCGGAATTCTTCGCGATCAGCCCGTTGGCCGCCTTCAGGATGGTGCCGGTGGAGCGATAGTTCTGCTCCAGTCGGATCACCTCGCAGCCCGGAAAATCCTTGCCGAGCTTGGCCATGTTCTCGACCTTGGCGCCGCGCCAGCTGTAGATCGACTGATCGTCATCACCGACCGCGAACATCGTGCCGGTATTGCCGGCCAGCACGCGCAGCCAGGCGTATTGCAGGGTGTTGGTGTCCTGGAACTCGTCGACCAGGATGTGCCGGAAGCGCTGCCGGTAATGCTGCTGGATCTGCGGCACGTCGCGGCACAGCTCGTGTGCTCTGAGCAGCAGTTCGGCGAAATCGACCAGCCCGTTCTGGGCGCACTGCGCTTCGTAGGCGGAATAGATGCGTACCAGCGTGCGTTGCGCGAAGTCGCCCTGGTCGGCCATCGCCGACGGCCGACGGCCTTCTTCCTTCTGCGCGTTGATCCAGCCGGTGACCACCTTCGGCACCCACTGTTCTTCGGAAAGGTCGAGCGCGCGGATCACCCGCTTGACCAGCCGCTGCTGGTCGTCGGCGTCGAGGATCTGGAAGTTCTGCGCAAGCCCGGCTTCCTTCCAGTGCAGCCGCAGCAGCCGGTGGGCAATGCCGTGGAAAGTGCCGACCCACATGGTCCGCACCGGCACATTGACCAGCGCTTCGATGCGGTTGCGCATCTCGGCGGCCGCCTTGTTGGTGAAGGTCACCGCAAGGATCGAATGCGGCGAGACGCCTTCCACCGCGATCAGCCAGCCGATGCGATGGGTCAGCACCCGGGTCTTGCCGGAGCCCGCGCCGGCCAGCACCAGCCGGTGCTCGGGCGGCGCGGTCACCGCTTCGCGCTGCGCCGGGTTCAGGCCCTGGCAGAGGCGGTCGATCTCCGGCGAATCGCCGGTTGGTAGCCGAATCGCCATCGTCAGCGCAGCGCCGAGGCCGACAGTTCCGCCATCTTCCGGCGCATCCGCAGGTTCAGGAATTCCACCGCCACCGAAAAGCCCATCGCGGTGTAGACATAGGCCTTGTCGACATGCACATCGACACCTTCCAGCACCAGCACGCCGCCGATCAGCACCAGGAAGGCCAGCGCCAGCATCTTGATCGTCGGGTTGGCGTCGACGAAGCGCGACAGGGGACCGGCAAAGAACATCATCACGATCACCGCCGTGACGATCGCCGCGATCATCACCGGCAGGTTGCTGGTCATGCCGACGGCGGTGATCACCGAATCGAGCGAGAACACGATGTCCAGCACCATGATCTGCACGACGATGCCGGCGAAGGTCACGCCACGGTCGCCGCGCGTCTCGCCCACTTCGTGGCTTTCACCGCGCAGCATCAGCAGGATTTCCCCGCCCGCTTTCCAGAACAGGAACAGGCCGCCCAGCGACAGGATCAGGTCGCGCCCGGAAAAGCCCATGCCGGCAACCGTGAACAGGTCCGCCGTCAGCTTGGCGATCCAGCTCAACGACACCAGCAGCGCGATGCGGGTGCCCATCGCGCCGGCCAGGCCGATGGTCCGCGCGCGCGCCTGCTGATGCAGCGGCAGCTTCGCCGCCATGATCGACAGAAAAATGATGTTGTCGATGCCGAGCACGATCTCCAGCGCGGCCAGCGTCAGGAAAGCGACGATCAGTTCGGGGTCGAGCAGGTTCAAGGCGGGATCGGAGAGGCGGCGGGACGCGCGATTATGAGGGAATCGCCCGGCCCGGGATCAGGCTCGGCGCCCGGCGAGGATTGATGCGGAAGGCGCGTCTGGACCGCGCGCACGTCCGGATGAGGATGGGCGCCGGCGATCGGGCCGGCACCGGTCTCGCCACCGCCGCCTGCTGGTGACCGGTCGCCGCACAGGCGTCATCGAACCGTCATCGAACCGTCATCCGGAAGTTACCGCCGGCGCCTACCGTGCCTTTGAATCCGCCCGATACGAACACGGGGAGCGGCAAGGACATGAAGATCGCCTATGGCGTGATGGGCTACGGCCGCGGCCACGCGATGCGGACGATGGCGGTGCTGCCGAGCCTGATGGCGGAGCACGAAGTCACGGTGTTCGCCGGCGGCGACGCCTACGACGTGCTGGCACCGCTGTTCCCGACGGTGCGGATTCCCACCATCGGCTATGTCTATCAGGCCAGCGGCAGCCATTCGGTGCCGAAGACCATCGCCCGCAACCTGACGCCGATGGCCGACCTGTTCTTCGGCGGCGAAGGCTCGGACACCGTGGCGCGCGAGATCAAGGCGCGTGGCATCGAACTGGTGATCTCCGATTCCGAAGCCTGGACCCACCGTGCCGCGCGGAAGCTCAAGCTGCCGCGGATCAGCTTCGATCACGTCGGCATCATCGCCTACTGCAAGCCGCACTTTCCCGCCGATCTCTGGCTGATGGGCATGCGCGACGCGGTCGGCTACCGCAGCCTGATGGGGGTGCCGGAACGCATCCTGATCGCCAGCTTCTACCCGGCCGAAGGCGCCTATCCCGGTGTCAAGGTCATCGGCCCGATGCTGCGGGACGAAGTGCTGCGCACCCAGCCGCACGACGGCGACTTCCTGCTCGCGTACTTCAACAAGGGCGAGCATCAGTACCGCCCGAACATCGACCACGCGCTGCGCCAGCTCGACTGCCCGGTGGTGATCTACGGCACGCCGTATCGCGGTAAGGTCGAGAACCTCGACTTCCGCGCGCCGAGCAACGAGTGGTTCGTCCACGACCTCGCCAACTGCCGCGCCGTGATGTCCACCGCCGGCAACCAGACCATCGGCGAGGCGATCCACTTCGGCAAGCCGATCCTTGCGCTGCCGGAAGAAGCCTTCGAACAGCGTCTGAACGCCTGGATGATCGAACGCATGGGCGTCGGCATGCGCGGCAACCGCCTGCACCTGACCCCGAGCGACGTCGACCGCTTCATGGGCAATTACGACTTCTACCGCTCGAACATGCGCGACCACGCCGGCGACGGCCGCGCCGAAGCGATCGCGACCTTGCGCCGCTACATCGACGAACTGTCGGCCGAGCTCAAGGGCCCCGCCCGCAGCCGGCCCCGGCGCGGAACGGCGGCGTCGGTGGCTTGAGGCGCGTCAGCACCTCCGGCGAACGTCGCCGGGATCGCGGGTTTCAAAGAGCCTGCTGCAGGATGCGGTCAGCGTAAACGCCTGCCTGCCGAAGGCCAACGCCGGGCCGGCGCGCTACAGTGCACGGACAATTCCAAACACTCCGTGCGAGAACCCGATGGCGACCCTCTTGAAGCCGCTCGATGCGTCCTGGCTGTATGTCGAATCCAGGACCACGCCGATGCATGTGGCCGGCCTCAACATCTTTTC
>CAYPJK010000357.1:0-3637 GCA_964411025.1 uncultured Nevskia sp. | reverse complement strand
CTCGGCGACGCGGCGCGCGATGCCGAACCGCCGGCCCTCGGCCGCCCCGCCACCGCCTGAGCGCCGGCCGGCGCCTGTTGCTTCGGGCGCGATCCGGCACAGGGCCGGACGCGCCCCGACCCTCACACCCAGGCCTGGCGGAAGTCCCGGGCGTAGTCGGCGAAACGGCGCGGCGGCTGGCCGGTGATGGTGGTCACCGCGTCGGTGATGCGCTCGGCGTAGCCCTGCTTGAAGTAGCCGAGGATCAGGTTCAGGAAGGCCGCGTAGTCCGGCGGCACACCCGCCGCCAGCAGCCCGGCCAGCATCTGCTCCGGCGTGATCTCGGCGTAGCGGATGTCGCGGCCGGTTTCACGGCTCAGCAGTGCGGCCACCTGGTCATGATCGAGTGCCTCCGGTCCGGTCAGATCGAAGGCGCGGCCCACCTGGTGATCGCTGACCAGCAGCTCGGCCGCCACGTCGGCGATGTCGCGGGCATCGATGAAGCTGCCGCGCGCAGTGCCCGTCGGCAGCAGGATGCGGCCCCGCTCGCGGATGCCGTGCAGCCAGAAGGTGTTGAAGTTCTGCATGAACCAGTTCGGCCGGATGACGTTCCAGGCCAGCCCGGAGGCCTGCAGCAGCTGCTCGGCACGGAACAGCGGCGACGACGGATCGGCATCGGCGCCCATCGCGCTCAGCAGCACCAGCTTGCCGAGCCCTGCCGCCTGGGCGGCCGCGATGAAGCCGCCCAGCAACGCATGCTGGTCGGCATGTCCGGGCGGCGACAGCACGAACGCGGCATCGACGCCTTCCAGCGCCGCTGCCACGCCGGCACCGCTGACCAGGTCGAGATGGGCGTCGTCCGGCCCGCTGGCCGGCCGATGGGTACCGCGGACGACCTGCTGGCCGCGCAGGCGCAAGGCCGTCACCAGCGAGGAACCGACGGTGCCGTGGGCACCGACCACAAGAATTCTGGACATTGCGTACTCCGTTGGGGGATCGACCGTGCGGCCATCATCGATCGGCGCATCCGTACGGAAAATGGCTTTAAGTCCGTCTAGAATGTCTGTGCGTCCGGAACGGGTGCTAGACAGGAACCGCCATGGATCTGCTTGCCGATGTGCTGCACCAGGCCGGGCTGCGGCGCCGCCTGCTGCATGCCTGCGCGCTGCCGGCCGGGGTGGCGCTGCGCTTTCCGTGCGAGCGCAGCCTCGCCTTCCACGTCGCGCTGACGGGCCCGCTGTGGCTGCATGCCGGCGGGCTGCCGGAACCGCTGCGGCTGGACAGCGGCGACATCGCGCTGATGGCGCGCGGCTGCGAGCACCGGATCACCCGTGAGCCGACGCTGGCCGGGCTGCCGGAAGTCGCGATGTCGGTCTCCGGCCCGTCACCGGTCCCCGGCACCGATGCTGCAGCGGCCCCGACGCTGGTCAGCGGCGCCTACCAGCTGTGGAACCGGCCCGTGCATCCGTTCTTCGCGGCCCTGCCCGCCTGGCATCTGCTGCGCGTCGATGCACGCCCCGGCGAAGGGCCGGTAACGCAGGCGCTGTCGCTGCTGACGCCGGAAATCGCGGCGGGAGACGCCGGTGCCGGCGTGGCGCTGAACGCGGTGACCGACCTGCTGTTCGTCTATCTGATGCGCGACCTGCTGGGCCGCCACGCGCCCGCGACCGGCCTGCCGCTGGCACCGCGCGACGATGCCGTGCGCCGTGCCGTGGCCTTGCTGCACGGCGACTGCGCCCATGCCTGGACGCTGGAGACGCTGGCGCACGCCGTGGGCCTGTCGCGCACGCTGCTGGCCGAACGCTTCCGGCAGACCATCGGCGACACGCCGCTGAACTACCTGCGCAGCCTGCGGCTGCAGCAGGCGATGCGCCTGCTGGTGGACACCGATGCGCCGCTGGAACGAGTGGCGATGCAGGTGGGCTACCAGGATGCCTTCAGCTTTTCCAAGGCGTTCAAGCGGCTGGTCGGCAGCGCGCCCGGCGAGTTCCGCCGCCGCGATGCCAGCGAACGCGAACACCCGTGGCGGTTCACGCCCGGCGAGCGGCTGCCGTCGCCGCAGGCCGGCGCACCGCCGCGCTGAGGCGTGCTCAGGCCGAGCGGGCCGCCAGCCAGTCGCCGACTTCCGGCCAGATTGCCGTTGGCGCCTGGCTGCCGGAGACGATCGCCATGTGTCCGCCCGGTGCTTCCAGCACGTGAACATCGGTGCTCGCTGCAAAGCGCAGCAGCGCCTTGGCGCAGGCCGGCGTGACGATCGGGTCGCCCCGACCGGCGACCAGCAGCAGGTTGGCGTGGATCGCCGACAGCCGGGCCTCGCAGCCGGCGATCGGCAGGCGGCCTTCAGCCAGGCAGTTGTCGGTCCACAGGAACTGCACCACGTCCTGAATCACGCCGCCCGGGTAGGCCACCATATCGTCAAGAAACGCGGCGTTGGTGGCATGCGCGGCCACCTTGTCGCGGTCGTCCAGCTCGGCCAGCAGATCGAGGTACGGCCGCAGGCTGGCGACCGGCGCGGTCAGCTTGTAGAGCACGCTGTTGAACCAGCCCGGCGCGCGCCACCAGCGCGGCGGCGTGGCGTGCGGGCGCAGGCCCGGCAACTGGCCGAGCCGGCGCACGACGCGGGCCAGGCGCTGGTACTGCTGCCCGAGCACGCCGTTGTCGTGGTAATCGCAGGGCGCGCCGAGCAGCACCAGATTGCGGATGTCGCGGTCACCGCTCCAGGCCGCGTACGCGTAGGCGAACAGGCCGCCGAAGCTCCAGCCGTGCAGCGACAGCGCCTGCTGGCCGGCATCGGCGCGCACCCGGGCCAGCAGCGCCGGCAGCCATTCAGTGATGTAGGTCGACAGCCGCCAGTGATCCTGCGCAGCACCCGGACGCCCCCAGTCGATCAGGTAGACGCGGAAGCCGCGCGCGCGCAGGTCGGCAATCAGGCTGCGCTGCGGAAACAGGTCGTAGATCGTCATGTTGACCGCCAGCGGGGCGACCAGCACCACGGGCACCGCGTGTTGCACGGCGGCCCCGGCCGCCGGCGCGTAGGCCCGCAGACGGACGATGCCGTCCTCGTGGATCACCGTGTAAGGCGTGCGTTCCGACTGCACCAGCTGGCGCGCGTCGAACAGGCGGTCACGCAGGTTGACGAAGCGGCGGGCGGCACGCACGCCGCGCGCCGGACGGCGGGATTTCGGGACGGCGGACATCGGCAGGGCATCTCGACGGCGGAACAGGCGGCAAGTGTGCACGATCGTTCACGGAAATCGGCATTCCGCACGGCGGTTCACCGCTGACCGGCGCGCGATCCGCGCACACGCCCGCCGCACGACAGCCCGGCGGATGACCCGCGTATTACCAGCGCCGGACGCGGCCGGTATCCAGGTGGACGAACTGCTCGCGCGGGTAGTAGCCGACCCCGCCGGCCTTCAGCGACAGCGCGGCGTCACGCAGATCGGCGAGCGGCACGCCGGTCAGCCGCACGTCGATCGCCTGCCCCTGCAGATGCAGGCTGCGGCTGGCCACGCCGCCACCGCGCGTCTTGCGCAGGAACTGGTTGGTGGCCGGCGAGCGGTAGCCGGAGATCACTTCGAAGCGGGCGTCGGGCCGATCGCCCGCGCCCAGCACCTGCTGCACGCGGTGCAGCAGATCGAACAGCCCCGGGTCGATG
>CAYPJK010000356.1:0-3662 GCA_964411025.1 uncultured Nevskia sp. | reverse complement strand
CGTCTGAGCGCCGGCACCCGGTCGACGCTGGACTGCGGCACCAGCGGGGCGCAGCCCGCCACCAGCGTGGCGATCAGCAGGACGAGGGTGGGGCGGGTGTGACGGTCGGGCATGGCAGAGGCTTCCGTGTGGACGGGGATCGGCCTCGTTGCCGATGACGCCTTCAGCCAAGCACGCGTCATGCCATTCGCGCTTCCGCGGCGTGCAGCCGGAATCGCGATTGATCCGTAACGACATGCAAACCCGCCCGCGCAGGACCGCCCGATGACCGACATGCCCGATCGCAGCCCCGAGGCCGTCTATCCGTCATCCCGCAGAGCCTGGCTGACGGTGGCGATCCTGATGGGTGCGTACGTGATCTCGTTCGTCGACCGCCAGGTGCTCAACCTGCTGGTGGCCCCGGTACGCCATGACCTGGCGATCAGCGATACCCAGATGAGCCTGCTGCTTGGGCTGAGCTTTGCGCTGTTCTACACGGTCTGCGGCATTCCCATCGGCCGGCTGGCCGATGTCCGCTCGCGGCGTGGAATCATCGCCGCCGGCATGGTGTTCTGGAGTCTGATGACCGCCGGCTGCGGCCTCGCGCGCAGCTATCTCGGCTTCCTGCTGTTCCGGGTCGGCGTCGGTGTCGGCGAAGCCAGCCTGAGTCCCAGTGCCTATTCGCTGATCGCCGACAGCTTCCCGAAATCGCTGCGGGCAACGGCGATCAGCGTCTATTCGATGGGCATCTACATCGGCTCCGGGCTGGCGTTTCTGGTCGGCGGACTGGTGATCGGCTTCGCTGCCGCGCAGGGCGATGTGCAACTGCCAGTGCTGGGTCAGGTGCGGCCGTGGCAGCTGGTGTTCCTGGTGCTGGGCGCCGCCGGCCTGCTGTTCAGCCTGCTGGTGATGGCGATTCGCGAACCGCAGCGCCACGGCACCGGCGCAGGAATCGAGGTGCCGCTGCCGGCCGCCGCCGGATGGCTGGCCGCCAACCGCCGCACCGTGCTGCATCACCACGTCGGCATCGGTCTGGTGAGCTTTGCGGCGTATGGCAGCGCGGCCTGGATTCCCAGCTTCTTCATCCGCAACCACGGCTGGGATGCGTCCACCGTCGGCGTCGTCTACGGCGGCATCACGGCGCTGTTCGGCTCGGCCGGCATCGTCACCGGCGGACGCTGGGCCGACCGGCTGCTGAAGGCCGGTGTCGTCGACGCCGGCCTGCGTGTCTGCGCCGCCGGTGCGCTGCTGGCGCTGCCCTGCTGCATCGCTTTCCCGCTGGCGGCCAGCAGCACCGTTGCCGCGCTGTGGCTGATGCCGGCGGTGTTCGGGATGGCGATGCCGTTCGGCGTGGCGCCGGCGGCGATCCAGGACATCATGCCGAACGCGCTGCGCAGCCAGGCCTCCGCGCTGTACCTGTTCGCCGTCAATCTGATCGGTCTCGGTTGCGGCCCGACGGCGGTGGCGCTGTGCACCGATCAGCTGTTCGGCGACGACCGCGCGGTTCGCTACAGTCTGGCGCTGGTGCTGCCGGTGGCGCTGGCCGTTGCCAGCCTGCTGCTGCTGGCCGGCCTGCCGCATTACCGGGCCAGCCTCGAACGCCTGAAAAGCTGGGCCCCACCACCGCCACGGGAGCGCGCATGAACACGCCGGAACCGGAGATCTGCATCTATGGCGCCGGCAGCGTGGGCTGCTATCTCGGCGGCCGTCTGCAGGCCACGGGCAGCCGCGTGCGCTTCATCGGCCGCAGCCGCCAGCGCGGCGTCGTGGCCGAACACGGCCTGTGCTGCACCGATCTCGACGGCGCACTGCACCGCGTCGATCCGGCGGCGCTGTACTTTTCGCTTGATCCGGCCGATGCGGCCAGCGCCGATGTCGTGCTGGTGACCGTCAAGTCCGCTGCCACCGAGGCGGCGGGCCGTGAACTGGCCGCCACGCTCAAGCCGGGCACGGTGGTGATCAGTCTGCAGAACGGCCTGCGCAATGCCGAACGGCTGCGCCGCCATCTGCCGGCGCAGACAGTGCTGGGCGGCATGGTGCCGTTCAACGTGCTGGCGCGCGGCGAGGGCCGCTTCCATCACGGCTCCGGCGGCCAGCTGGCGATCGCGGCGCATCCGGCGACCGCGCGACTGGCGCCGCTGTTCGCGCGGGCCGGCCTGCCGCTGGCACTGCACGACGACATCCGCGCCGTGCAGTGGTCGAAGCTGCTGCTGAACCTGAACAACGCGATCAACGCGCTCAGCGGCTTGACCCTGCGGGAAGAACTGGCGCAGCGCGCTTTCCGTCGCTGCCTCGCCGCCGCCCAGGCGGAAGCGCTGGCACTGCTGGCCGCCGCCGACATTCCGCTGGCGCAGCTGACCCGCGTGCGGCCGCAGTCCCTGCCGGCCCTGCTGCGGCTGCCGGACTGGCTGTTCCGCCGGCTGGCCCGGCAGATGGTGGCGATCGATCCGCTGGCCCGGTCGTCGACCTGGGAAGACCTCGAGGCCGGGCGGCCGACGGAGGTCGACGACATCAACGGCGAGGTGATTGCGCTGGCCGCCCGCCTGGGCCGGCCGGCGCCGGTCAACGCCCGGCTGGTGCAGCTGATCCGGCAGGCGGAAGCCGGCGGCTGCCGCAACTGGACCGGCCCTGCGCTGTACCAGGCGCTGCGGGCTGGGAGGGCTTGACCGGCTGCTGACATCGCCCGGTCTAGGCTGGCGCATTCCCGAACCCTGGAGTGCCCCGGATGACCGCTTTCCCTCGCCCTGCCGCCAATCCGGCCTGCCGCGTGTTGCAAGCCCTGACCGCAGCGGCGGCGCTGCTGGCCCTGCCGGCTGCGCTGGCCATCGGGCATTTGCCGGCGACGGCACTCGACGACGACGGCGCCAGCCGCCCCGGGCCCAACATCCCCGAGCCGATGGTGTTCGACCTGATCCGTCCGCTGGGCGTGCGGCAGGGCGAGCTGGAGGTCAACGTGCTGGGCCTCAAGCCGTTGTCGCGTCTGTCGACCAGCGATCGGCAGTTCGATTTCATCAGCGGCTCGGACGACGTCACCAGCCGCCGCGACGGTCTGGAACTGGCGCCGGAAATCGAATTCGGCCTATTCGACAATGTTGCCGTCGAACTGGAACTGCCGATCGCCCATGGCGAGCTGAGCGCCGTCAAGGGCGCTGCGCAGTACACATTCAGCGCCGGCACCCGCCGCCAGTTCAGCCACGGACTGCAGAGCATCCTGTTCCACGATCTGAGCAGCCATTCGGTGGCCGGTTCGCTGCTGTACCTCGCCGGCTACCGCTTCTCGCCGCGCTGGAGCACGCTGGCGATGCTCGGCGCCAACCGCGAATTCGGTGGCGACAATCCGGGCAGCCGCACGCTCGGCATCTTCAACGCCACGCTGTTCGCCGAGATGGACCCGCGCTGGACGCTGGGCCTGGAAACCAACTACGCCAACACGGCGCGCGGCAATGCTTCGCTGCTGCTGATGCCGCAGGTGCACACCCGTCTGAGCCATCGTTTTTCCAGCCAGTTCGGCATCGGCACCCAGAAGCGCGAGGGCAGCGTGGCGGCGGAACTGGTGTTCCGGCTGGTGGCCGAACTGTGAGCCGCTTGCGGCCGTGAATGGCGCGAAGCGCGGCGAGGGAGGGCGGAGGTGGAGCGGGTGATGGGAATCGAACCCACGCTAGCAGCTTGGGAAGCTGCAGTTC
>CAYPJK010000355.1:0-3674 GCA_964411025.1 uncultured Nevskia sp. | reverse complement strand
ACCGGCTACGACGCCACCGTCGGCGTGATCTCCTATCCGGTGATCGGCCGCGATGGCGTCAGCCTCGCCAAGGTCTGGGAGGAGTACCCGCGCGCCTACCTCGGCACCGCGATTCCGGGGTTCCCGAACCTGTTCGTGGTCACCGGTCCGAACACCGGCATCGGCCATACCTCGGCGATCTTCGTCATCGAATCGCAGATGAACTACATCGTCGACAGCCTCCAGCAGCTGGAGGCCAGCGGGAAGCAGTCGATCGAAGTCAGCCGCGAAGCCGAAGAGGCGTACACGCGAATGGTCCACTCGGAAATGGAGAAGACCGTCTGGAAGGCCGGCGGCTGCAAGAGCTGGTACCAGTCGAAGTCCGGCCACGTGATCGCGATGTTCCCCGGCTTCAGCTTCACCTATCGCCGGCTGGCCAGCCGCTTCCGGCCGCAGCACCACGTCTTCGCCTGAGCCCGCCGCCATGAAGGATTTCCGCAACAAGGTTGTGGTGGTCACCGGCGCCGGTTCGGGCATGGGCCGCGCGTATGCCGTCGAGTTCGCAAGACTCGGCGCGAAGCTGGCCCTGAACGACTTCGACGCTGCCAGCCTTGCCGAAACCGTTGGCCTGATTGCCGGCACGCCGGGCATCGCGATCCACGGCGCGGCGTTTGACGTCTCCGATCGCCACGCGATGGAAGGCTTCGCGGCCGAGGTGCAGGCCCGGCTCGGCAACGCCCACGTGATCATCAACAACGCCGGCATCGCCGGGGCCGGCAAGCCGGTCTGGGCGACACCGGTGGAAACCATCGAGCGCGTCATGCGGATCAACTTCTATGGCGTGGTCCACGGCACGCAGGTGTTCCTGCCGCAGCTCGTCGCCAACGGCGAAGGCGCGGTGGTCAACGTCTCCAGCATCTTCGGGCTGATCGGCCCGCCGAATCACGGCGACTACAGCGCTTCGAAATTCGCGGTGCGCGGCTTCACCGAAGCATTGATGACCGAACTGCAGGAATCCCCAATCTCGGTGCACCTGGTCCATCCGGGCGGCATCGCCACCAACATCGCCAACGCGCCGCAGCACCGCGCGTTCTCGTCAAAGTATCTGTCAACGCCGCCGGAGGCGATCGTGCGGCATGTGATCCGTGGCATCCGGCGCGGCACGCCGAAGCTCGTCTACGGCAAAGACTCGCTGAAGACCTGGCTGGGCGCGAATCTGCTGCCGCTGCGGCTGCTGAACCCGATCGTCTGGCACGACCTGCGCGGCGTGATCGATCGCAGCGACTATCCGCCGCCGGCGGCCCGCAAGGCCACCGCCGGCCAGCAGGTGTCGGCATGAAGCGCCCGTTGCTGCTGGCGCTGGCGGCTACCGCGGCCGGCTTCACCAGCTGGGCAGCCCTCACCTACCCGGCCGTCGGCAAGCTGGCGCTGGACGCCGATACCCGCGTCGAGACCTCGATCGCCGGGCTCAAGCGCGCCACGGTCGACGTCGGCGACAGCCGGATGATGACCTGGCAGGGCGGGCCCGCCGGTGCTGCGGAAACGGTGGTGTTGATCCACGGCTACAGCGCCGACAAGACCGTGTGGATGCGCTTCGCGCCGCATTTCACCGATCGCTACCGGGTACTGGTGCTCGACCTGCCCGGCCACGGCGAAACGCCGTTCGATCCGAGCTTGCGCTACGACACCCGGAGCCAGGCGCAGCGCGTGCTGAAGGCGATGGACGCGCTGGGCATCGTGAAGGCGCATCTGGTCGGCAATTCGATGGGCGGCTTCATCGCCGCCCAGCTGGCGCTGCACCATCCGGCGCGCGTGCAGAGCGCCACCCTGATGGACGCCGCCGGCGTCACCGCCCCGCAGCCGAGCGACATGGAGCAGATGCTGAGCCGTGGCGACGGCAATCCGTTCGAAGTCACCAGCCGCGCCGCATTCGATCGCTTCTACGCGATGACCATGGCGCAGCCGCCGTGGGTGCCCGGCATCACGCTCGACTGGATCGCCGCTGACTACGCCGCGCGCCGTGAATCGCTGGCGCGCATCTTCACGGACTTCCGCAATGTCGATCTGCTCGATACGCGGCTCGCCGAGATCACCGTGCCGGTGCTGGTGATGTGGGGCGATCAGGATCGCCTCGTACACCGCAGCGCCGCCGAGGTCTGGACACGCGGCATTCCGGGCGCGCAACTCATCCGCTACCCCGATCTCGGCCACATGCCGATGGTCGAAGACCCGGCCCGCAGCGCCGCCGACATCCGCACGTTCATCGGCCATCACGGCTGAACCGAATTCGCGACCGCACCTCATCGAGATCCGCATCATGGAATTCACCTGCGAACACCACTTCAACGCCACCGTCGACCAGGTGCTGGCGATGTACCGAGACCCGGACTACATCCCGAGCAAGTACCGCGAACTGGGCCTGCGCGACATCGAAATCGTCTCGCGCAGCGCGGACGACCAGCAGTTTCAGGTGGTCTGCCGCTTCAAGCGCAAGTCCAGCATCGAGGTGCCGAAGATGGCCCAGAAGTTCATCGGCAGCAGCGACTGGGTGCCGGCACAGCAGACCGATCGCTGGGACATCGCCAGCCGCAGCGGCCGCCTCGAGGTGGTGATCGAGCCGCTGAAGTCGATCACCTCGATCCGCTGCGACATGAAGCTGGAAGCCACGCCGGCCGGCGCCGTGAACCGGATGCGCTGGATCGTCGACTGCTCGGTGCCGCTGGTGGGCGGCACGATGGCGAAATTCATTGCCCAGGACATCCAGCGCAAGTCCGAGCAGGACGGTCTGGTGGCCCAGCGGCTGCTCGCTGCCCGGGGCTGAGGCACGGGCGCAGGCCGGTCTGAAACGGGTCTTCTGAAGCCGGTCCGGCCGGCGCGCGGGGCTTGCCTGAACGCTGGCTTGCCGCCAAGGTCTCTACAGGCCGGCGGTGTTCGCCAGCCTCAGGAGACCTGACATGCTCGACAGCTTCAAAACCCGCGCCACGCTCGCCATCGGGTCGACCCGCTACGCCTACCACGACCTGACCCGGCTGGAATCGCAGTTCCGGGTCTCGCGGCTTCCGTACAGCTACAAGATCCTGCTGGAGAATCTGCTGCGCCACGAGGATGGCGTTGCCACCACCGCCGACGACATCCGGGCACTGGCCTCGGCCGACCTCCGTGCGCTGGCCGCCAAGGACATCAACTTCACGCCGGCCCGGGTGATCCTGCAGGACTTCACCGGCGTGCCCTGCGTGGTCGACCTCGCCGCGATGCGCGATGCCATGAAGGCACTCGGGGGCGATGCCGCCAAGATCAATCCGCTATGCCCGGTCGAACTGGTCATCGATCACTCGGTGATGATCGACCACTACGGTTCGCGCGCCGCGCTCGATCTCAACGCCAAGGTCGAATTCCAGCGCAACGAGGAGCGCTACACCTTCCTGCGCTGGGGCCAGGAAGCGCTGAAGAACTTCAAGGCGGTGCCGCCGGATACCGGCATCGTCCACCAGGTGAACATCGAGTACCTCGCCCGCGTGGTGTTCGAGAACGACGACGGCGTCCTCTATCCGGATTCGTGCTTCGGCACCGACAGTCACACGACGATGGTCAACGGCATCGGCGTGCTCGGCTGGGGCGTCGGCGGCATCGAAGCGGAAGCGGCGATGCTCGGCCAGCCGTCGTCGATGCTGATGCCGGAAGTGATTGGCGTGCGG
>CAYPJK010000354.1:1121-3690 GCA_964411025.1 uncultured Nevskia sp. | reverse complement strand
CCGGCGCGCTGCTGCGGGAGCTGTATACCCGCGACGGCTGCGGGCTGATGTTCTCCAGCGACGAGAATTACGAGGCGGTCCGCGAAGCGACGATCGAAGACGTCGGCGGCATCCTGGCGCTGATCCAGCCGCTGGAAGCGGCCGGCGTGCTGGTGCCACGCTCGCGCGAGCAGCTGGAGATCGAGAGCAGCCTGTTCGACGTGATGGTCCGCGACGGCACGGTGATCGCGTGCAGCGCACTGATCCCGTTTGCCGACCAGGCGATGGCCGAATTCTCATGCGTGGCCGTGCATCCGGACTACCGCCGCGAAGGCCGCGCCGAAGCCCTGCTGAAGCGGGCCGAGGCCTCGGCCCGTCAGCTCGGCATCCGGAGACTGTTCGCGCTGACCACCCAAACGCCGCACTGGTTCATCGAGCACGGCTTCGCGACTGGCACACCGGCTGATCTGCCGGCGCAGAAGGCGCGCATGTACAACTGGCAGCGCAAGTCGATGGTGCTGGTCAAGGCGCTGTAGCGTCGCCGCCGTTCAACCGGGGCTGCAAGCCGGCACCAGGTACTGCGTCGCGGCCGCGCCGCTGCCAATCCAGCCCGTCACCGCTGCCTGCGGCGAGACATCGCCGAGCGCGGCCACCGGCGCAGTCCACACCGCGTCCTGAGACGACTGCGTGTGCAACTGCGGCGATGCACAGACGCCGAATACGCCCTGGCCGCTGGCAACGCCGACGCGGCTCAGAATGCCGGCCATCGCCGGCAGGTAGGTATCGCGCAGCCAGGCCTGCAGCACCGGGTCGCTGAGGTCGGCATCCGGCGGAAGCAGGCCGACATTGACGATGCCGACCAGATCGATGGCGTTCTGCAGCACGAAGAACGGTGTCGCCAGTGTCGGCGCAGCATGCTCGAACAGGTAGCACAACGACGGCGCGGTCGGATTGGCGGCGATGCAGTCGGCGTCCGGCTGGCCGTTCCAGTAGCTCAGGGCGATGACGCCGAGATCACGCACCGACTCGCGCGGCGGCGTGCCCGGCCTCGGCGGCGCGACGTCCGGATAAACGCCAGCATCGACCAGGGTCAGCACGGTGGCGCCCGGCAGCGCGTTGCGCACCCGGTTGGCATTGATGAAGGCGCCAACCGCGCCGGCCGAAGTGCCGGCCAGCAGCACGGTGTCGCCAGCCTTGCCAATGCCATAGCGGCTGTTCAGCGTGGCGATCACCGCCTGCACGATCTTGGCGCCACGGAACTGGAAATTGGTGGTGCCGCCGGTCGGCCCAGCATCGCCGCTGTAGAAATCGGAACTGCAGTACGGCACCCGCACGCGGTTCCAGCTGCGGAAGGTCGGATTGCTGTCGGTGTTCGACAGCAGTCCTTCCGGGACGATGCTGGCCGGGTAGCCGGCCGACGAGGTCAGCTCCGACGAGCGTCCGCGGCATTCGGCATCGCTCAGGCAGTAGCCGCCGCCCTGCAGGCCGATCACCGTGCGGCTCGCTGGCGCGCTCGGCGAGCTGCCGACGCCGGCCTGGATGTAGAACACCGCCGGCGTGCCGTCGTTGCAGCGCGCCTCCGGATACAGGCGGGTATCCAGCGTCACCTTGCTGAAAGCGGCCGGAATGCCGCCCGGGTCCGACGAACCGCCACCGCCGCCGCCGCAGGCACTGAGCAGCATCGCCAGTAACGCAGCGATAGGCCAGGCGACGCCGCGCAGGACATCGTTCAGGGCAAGCGGACGGCAGTGCGACATGAGCATCTCCAGCGCCGGAAGCGGGCATTTGAAGCCGCAAGGCTTGCGGCGGCGGCGATGGTAGCGCCACAACGCCGCCCCCGCGCACGACACTTCGGCAGTGCTAAGGTTCCGGCCGCTTCCCGACTGCCGCCGCCACCGATGCACAACGACGACTGGATCCGCCGCTCCCTCGCCCACGTCTGGCATCCCTGCACGCAGATGCGTGATCACGAGCCCGGCGGTGCGCTGCCGCTGGTGCCGATCGCCACCGCCGAAGGCATCTGGCTGACCGACTTCGACGGCAAGCGCTACATCGATGCCGTCAGCTCCTGGTGGACCAACATTTTCGGCCACCGGCATCCCGTGATCGTCGAGCGCCTGAAAGCGCAGATCGACCGGCTTGACCACGTGCTGCTGGGCGGCTTCACCCACCAGCCGGTCGTCGAATTGTCCGAGCGCCTCGTCAAGCTCGCGCCGAAAGGCCTGACCCGCTGCTTCTACGCCGACAACGGCAGCAGCGCCGTCGAAGTCGCGCTGAAGATGAGCGCCCACTACTGGCGCAACAGCGGCCAACCGGGCAAGACCCGGTTCATCGCGCTGTCGAACGGCTACCACGGCGAAACCCTGGGTGCCCTTGGCGTGTCCGGCGAAGGCATGTATCGCGATGCCTACCAGCCGTTGCTGATGCAGCCGATCGTCGTGCCATCCCCCGACTGCTTCGACCGTACTCCCGGCGAAGCCTGGGAGGACTACACCCGGCGGCGCTTCCGGCTGATGGAGGAAGCGCTGGAAAAGCACGCACACGAAGTGGCGGCGGTGATTGTCGAGCCGCTGGTGCAGTGCGCCGGCGG
>CAYPJK010000354.1:0-1111 GCA_964411025.1 uncultured Nevskia sp. | reverse complement strand
CACTACATTGCCGACGAGATCGCCGTCGGCTTCGGCCGCACCGGCCGGCTGTTCGCCAACGACTGGAGCGGTACCACGCCGGATTTCCTGTGCCTGTCGAAGGGACTGACCAGCGGCACCCTGCCGCTGGCAGTGACGATGACCACCGACGCGGTCTACAACGCCTTCTACGACGACTACGCCAGCCAGCGCGCCTTCCTCCACTCGCACAGCTACACCGGCAATCCGATCGCCTGCGCCGCCGCGCTCGGCACACTCGACATCCTTGAAAGCGACGACTGGCAGGCCCGCAACCGCGCCACCGCCGCCGGCATGTGGGGCCTGATGAGCGAAGTGGCCAACCATCGCAACGTCATCGACCTGCGCCAGCAGGGCATGATCCTGGCCGTCGAACTGGCGAAGAACCCGCGCAAGCGCGAACCCTATCCGGCCAGCGAGCGCCGCGGGCTGCGTGTCTATCGCCACGGCCTCGCCAACGGCGTGCTGCTGCGGCCGCTCGGCAATGTCGTCTACCTGATGCCGCCGTATGTCATCGACGACGAGGCGCTGGTACTGATGTGCCGGGTGGCGATCGATGGCATCAACGCTGCCACCGTCGATTGACCAAGCGCAGCCCATCGGGGCCGTGGCCCCGAACACGATCGTGCTGACTCACCTGCAGTGATCCGCGTCACGTCAGCCAGCAGTGACGCAGCGTCACGCCGATCCCGATCTGTTGACGCAAGGGTCGTCATTTCTGCGGCAGTGTCGTTGGCCACGCATTGACCAACGACACTTGCCGGGTCAGACAGCGATCGTCACGTCATGCGATTTACCCCGTAAAATCGCGCACCCGCAATCGCTACGTCACCAATCGCCATGACTTTTGTCGTCGTCGAAAACTGCATCAAGTGCAAGTACACGGACTGTGTCGAAGTCTGCCCGGTGGACTGCTTCCACGAAGGTCCGAACTTCCTGGTCATCGACCCGGAGGAATGCATCGACTGCACGCTGTGCGAACCGGAGTGCCCGGCCAACGCCATCCTTGCCGAGGATGACGTGCCCGAGGATCAGAAGCATTTCATCAAGCTGAACAAGGAACTGGCAGCCGAGTGGCCGGTGCTGACCGAAA
>CAYPJK010000353.1:0-3703 GCA_964411025.1 uncultured Nevskia sp. | reverse complement strand
GGCTACCCGTCCGGATAGCACGCATGGCGGGGCTGCCCCGACGGTGCGCTCCGCGAGACGCTCAGATGCCGGCCCACGGCGCTTCTGGTAGTCGACACCCCTACCGCCGTAAGGCGCTCGCGGTCATGCGCCGGGGGCGGTGGCTCCGCGCGGCCGACGGGCCACGATCGCCGCGATCCGCGCCGTCACGAGCGGCGTGTCGAGCTGGCCAGCGAGCCGTCGCCGCCAGTTCGGATGCTCGTCGATGGTGCCGGGCACGTTCGGCTGCTCGATCATGCCCAGCAGATCTTCGAGTGGAACCAGCGCCAACGGCGACGGCGTGGCCGCGACGAACGCGCAGGCGGCATCGACCACCGCCTGCGGCTGCTCCGGTGGCGGCATCGGGCCCGCCGCGACGCCGGCGTGGACGAATGCGCCCCAGAGCTTGTCGCGGTCCTCGGCGCGACTGTGCCGATCCCAGGCTTCGTCCTGCCCTTCGCCGTACAGCGCCAGCTGCGCGCGCCAGTCGATGTCGCGGCCGGTCCACCAGCCGGCGACGGTCGGCAGGTCGTGGGTGGTGGTCATCGCCACGACATCGGCAGGCCAGCGCGCCGGCTCGACGAAATAGCCCCAGTCGCGCTCGAACCACAGCACCCGCATGCCGAGCACCCCGGCCGGGCTCATCCGCTGGCGGAAGCCGTCCGGCACCGTGCCCATGTCCTCGCCGATGACAACCGCACGATGCCGCCAGGATTCCAGCGCGATCAGGCCGAACAATGCATCGATCGGGTACTGCAGGTAGGCGCCTTCGCGCGGGCCGGCGCCATCCGGAATCAGCCACAGCCGGCCGAGGCCGATGACGTGGTCGATGCGCAGGCCGCCGGCATGGCGCAGCTGGGCGCGCAGCAGTTCCAGGAACGGCGCGTAGGCGGATTCGATCAGCGCGCGTGGCGAGTACGCCGTCAGGCCCCAGCCCTGACCCAGCGCGTTCAGCGCATCGGGCGGCGCGCCGACCGACAGGCCCTGCAGGAAATCCTGCGGTCGGCTCCAGCCGTGGCTGCCGCCGCCATCGGCGCCGACCGCCAGATCGCAGATCAGGCCGATCGCCATGCCACCGGCTTTCGCGGCGGCCTGCGCCGCTGCCAGGCCGCGATCGGCCAGCCACTGCAGGCGCAGATGGAAGGCAACCTCGTCAGCCTGCGCGGCGGCAAACGCTTCGACCTCGGCGCTGCGCGGATCGCGGAACGGTGCCGGCCAGTCGGTCCAGCGCCAGCGCGGCGGCGACTGCGCCAGGAAATGCGCGTGCAGGGCCTCGAAGCGGGCATGGTCACGCAAGGCGGTGCCGCCGGCGGCGATGAACGCCGCGCAGTCGGCGCGCAGCGCATCCGGCAAGGCGTCGAAGCCGGCCAGCAGCCGGCGCGCCAGCTTGAGCCGCAACGCGGCCGCACGCGGCCAATCGACCAGCGCCAGTGCTTCCAGCTCGGCGGCGACGGCGGTTGCGCCTTCCTCGGCCTGCGCGGCGGCCACTGCGGCGGCGCCGAACAGCTCGGCCAGATCGACGTGCAGCGCATTGACGAACAGCCGGCTCGACGGCGAATACGGGCTGAAGCGCTCGACATCGGCCGCGAACAGCGCGTGCACCGGGCTGACCGCCAGCGCATCAGCGCCACGTTCGCCCAGTGCCTTCGCGCAGGCACCAAGGCCCGAGAAGCTGCCGATGCCGCCGTCGCCCGGCGCCCGCAATGCGTAGAGCTGCGCGGTGCAGCCCCAGAGCCGGCGCTCGCCCGCCAGGTCCTGCACGGTGAACGCCCGTGCCGGCACGATCGCCAGTTGCACGCTCTGGCCGTTGATGGCCAGCCGGTGATAGCCGAGCGGCAGCAGCGCCTCGATCCGGCAGCTGCCGTCGGCGGCATGCTCGGCCGCACCTTCGAGTTCGCGCCCGTCCTCGAGCCGCAGCTGGTAGGCGCGCCGCGCCGGATCGGCGATCGCGCCGACCTCGATCGGCATGCCGGCGCGTACCACCAGCATCGGCGGCAGCCGCGCCGCCGCTCGTTCGGCAGAGAGCCGCGCCAGTTCCGCCGTGCAGCCGGCATCGTCGGCGGCACGGTAGCCGAGGGCCCCCAGCACCGCCCGCAGGGTGTCGTCGTGCACTTCGCGATGCACGCCCTGCCAGTCGATCCAGCGGGTCGACAGGCCCGCCGCCGCGGCCAGTTCCTGCAAGGCAGACATCAGCTTTCAGCTCCTGGATGTGGATTCACGCGGGCGGCAATCAGCACGGCGCTATGGGCGCTGACCATCACCTGTTCGGCCTCGATCGGGTCTTCCGCCGCTCGCGGCGCAGCGCTATCGATCAGCCGGCGCCAGGCGAAGCACGGCGCCGGCAGCCGGAACGGCGCGTCCTCGTGCGAGCCGTTGACCAGCAGCAGCGTCACGTCGACCGTCGTCGGATCAATCGCCACGGCGCGGCGCAGGATCATCCGGCGGCCGTGGCTGTCCTGCCAGGCCTCCGGTGACAGGGCGTCGGCGCGCTCGTCGAACCAGGCAATGTCGGCGACGCCGGGAAGCGGCTCGGACCGGCCGTGCAGGTAGTGCGCCGCGCTCAGCGACGGATGCGCCTTGCGCGCCGCGATCAAGCGCGCGGTGTAGTCGATCATCAGCCGGCCTTCGTCAGTCTCTGCCAGCGACCAGTCCAGCCAGGCCGTGCGGTTGTCCTGGCAGTAGGCGTTGTTGTTGCCGCCCTGGGTCTGGCCGAACTCGTCACCGGCCAGCAGCATCGGCGTGCCGTTGGCGGTCAACAGCGTTGCCAGCAGCGCCCGGCGGACGCGGGCCCGCCGCGCGTTGATCTCGGCATCGTCGGTCGGGCCTTCGGTGCCCCAGTGGGCGCTGTGGTTGTCGGAGTGGCCGTCGCGGTTGTCCTCGCCGTTGGCGTGGTTGTGCTTTGTGGAGTACGTGACCAGATCGGCCAGGGTGAAGCCATCGTGGGCGGTGACGAAGTTCAGCGCCGCCGACGGCCGCCGGGTGCTGTGATCGAACAGGTCGGCCGAACCGCTGAGCCGCGCCGCCAGCGCCGGCCGCTGCGCGGCATCGCCGCGCCAGAAACGGCGCACGTCGTCGCGGAAGCGGTCGTTCCATTCGCTGCAGCCCGGCGGATGGCGGCCCAGCTGGTAGCCGCCCGGGCCGATGTCCCAGGGCTCGGCAATCAGCTTGACGCGCGACAGCACCGGGTCCTGGCGCAGCGCGTCGAAGAAGCCGGCGCCGGGATCGAAGCCGCCAGCCTCGCGGCCCAGCGTCGAGGCCAGGTCGAAGCGGAAGCCGTCGACATGGAACACCTGTACCCAGTAGCGCAGGCTGTCCATCACCAGCTGCAGCACGCGCGGATGGCTCAGGTTGACCGTGTTGCCGCAGCCGGTGTCGTTGATGCAGTGGCGCTCGGCACCCGGCACCAGCCGGTAATAGCTGGCGTTGTCGAGGCCGCGAAAACTCAAGGTCGGCCCCAGTTCGCTGCCTTCGCCGGTGTGGTTGTAGACCACGTCGAGGATCAGCTCGATGCCGGCTTCATGCAGCCGCCTGACGGTGCTGCGGATCTCGCGGAAACCGCCCTCGGTGATGTAGCGCGGCTCCGGCGCGAAGAAGCCCAGCGTGTTATAGCCCCAGTAATTGCGCAGCCGCCGGGCCAGCAGTTCGCGGTCCTGCACGATCGCGTGGATCGGCAGCAGTTCCACCG
>CAYPJK010000352.1:0-3707 GCA_964411025.1 uncultured Nevskia sp. | reverse complement strand
CGATGCCGCGCTCGGCGCCGCCACCTTCCTGTGGGCGGCCGATGGCAGCGCGGTGATGCCCGCGGGAACGCTGGCACCCGCCGCGTTGGCCGTAGCCCGGGCGCGCGAGTACGCGGGCCGGCAGGCATCGCTGCTGGGCGTCAGCCGCGCCGATCTCGATGCCGCGACGGCGCGCGTCGTCCACAGCAGCCGCGACGGCGCCAGCATCGTTCGCCTGCAGCAGTCGGTGGACGGCGTCGAGGTGTTCAATCGCCAGTTCAGCGTGCTGATCGGCAGCAGCGGCGAGCATGTCGCCACCTCGGGCTATTTCGCTGGCACCCGAATCCTTGGCGGGTCGCAGCGACTGGGGGCTGCGCAGGCGGTCGCTGCGGCGATCGCCGACGCCGGTGGCCAGGTACTGGCTGCGGCACTGCGGCCATCGACCGGCAGCGGCCGCTACACCGCGTTCCGGGTGCTGCCGGCCGGGGACCTCAGCCTGAGCCGCGAGCCACGCGCCCGCCGCGTCTATTTCCCGATGACCGATCGGCTGGTGCCCGGCTGGTACGTGGAAGTGATCGGCGGCGGCAGCGATGGCACGACGCGCGCCTACGGCACGGTGGTCTCGGCGGAAACCGGGGCCGTGCTGTTCCGCAAGAATCTGGTCGACCAGGCGGTGCACAGCTACCGCGTGTTCGCCGACGCGGACGGTATCCACCAGCCGTTCGACGGCCCGATCGGCAACGGCCTGGCACCGTTCGCGAGCGCCACACCGGCCGCGATCCAGCCCCGGGTCAGCGCGGCGGCCAACCTGGTGACGCTCGACGCCGGGCCGATCTCCACCGGCGACCCCTGGCTGCCGGCCGGCGCGACCACCACCACCGGCAACAACACCGACGCCTACCTCGACAACGGCCTGCTGTTCGGCGCACCAGCTTCCGCCACGCTGACCGACGGCTACCAACCGCGCACCAACGATGTGCGCGCCACGCTGACCGGGCCGGCCACGTTCGATCACCCGATCACCGCTGACGCCGATCCGGCCGGCGCCACGGCTCGGCAGGCGGCGATCGTCAACCTGTTCTATCTGAACAACTGGCTGCACGACATCTTTTACGACCGCGGTCTCGACGAGGCGGCCGGCAACGCCCAGACCAGCAACTACGGCCGTGGCGGCGACGGCGGTGATCCGATCCTGGCCGAAGGTCAGGACGCCTCGGGCCGCAACAACGCGAACATGCTGACGCCGGCCGACGGCAGCAGCCCGCGCATGCAGATGTACCTGTTCGATGGGCCGATCAAGGGCTCAGTGCGGGTCACCGCGCCGTCGCCGGGATCGGCGCTGGTGTTCAGCACCGCGAGCTTCGGCCCGCAGACCTTCGACGTGACTGCACCGATCGCGGTCGCCAACGAGCGCGGCGGCATCTCCAGCAGCGATGGCTGCGCCGGCGGCCAGCCGCTGCCGCTGACCGGCACCACCTTGCCGGCAGCCGCCGACCGCAATCTGCGCGGCAAGATCGCACTGATCGATCGCGGCACCTGCGCGTTCTCCACCAAGGCGCAGTTCGCATCGGCCAGCGGCGCGGTTGGCCTGATCGTGATCAACAACGATCCGCTCGCCGATCCGATTCCGATGGGCAACGCCGACGTGCCGCAGCTGCCGGTGAACCTGCCGCTGCCGGCCACCACCGACGGCCTGTACCGCATCCCGACCGTGATGATCCGGCAGGACGCCGGGCAGGCGCTGAAGGCGAAACTGGCGCAGGGCCAGGCGCTGCGCATGCGGATCAATCGCCTGCCGTCAATCGACTACGACGGCACGCTCGACAACCAGATCATCGTCCACGAGTTCTTCCACTACGTGTCGAACCGTCTGGTCGGCGATGCCAGCGGCCTGTCGAATTCGCAGGGCCGCGGCATGGGCGAAGGCTGGAGCGACTTCGCGGCACTGATGCTGACCGCGCGCCCGAACGACCTGACGGTGCCCGGCAATGCCGGCTACGGCGGCGCCTATCCGCTGGCCTACTACGCCACCGCCAGCTTCAACGCGGCATATCAGTACTTCGGCATCCGCCGTCAGCCGTTCTCGCGCAGCTTCGCGTTCAACTCGCTGACCTTCCGGCACATCCAGAACGGCACGCCGCTGCCGGCCGGCACGCCGACCGCGTTCGGGCAGGACGGCGCCGACAACGCCGAGGTCCACAACACCGGCGAGATCTGGGCCAACATGCTCTGGGAAGGCTATTCGACGATGCTGGCCAGTGGCCGCTACGGCTTCGCAGAAAGCCGCGAACGGATGATGGATTACGTGATCGGCGGCCTGAAGCTGACGCCGAACGCGCCCACGCTACTCGAAGCGCGCGACGCCGTGCTGGCGGTCGCGATGGCCCGTTCGCAGGCCGACTACCTGGACCTGGTGCGCGGCTTCGCCCGTCGCGGTGCCGGCACCGGCGCAACCGGCCCGGCGCGCAATTCCACCGACCACACCGGCGTCGTCGAAAGCTACGCGGCGCCATAAGCGGTCGGCGGCACCCTGCTCCGCCGCCGCCGAGCTTTCCGGCGGCGGCGGGGTTTCCTATGACAGCGCCCTCAGCCGCCGGTGAAGCTGCGCCGCCACTGCGAGGGCGATACGCCGAAACTGCGCTGGAAGTGCGCGCGCAGCGAGGAGGTCGAGCCGAGCCCGGCCAGCTGGGCGATCCGCTCGATCGGCTGGTCGGTGGTTTCCAGCAACCGCTGGCTGAACGCCAGCCGTTCGGCCAGCAGCCAGTCGCCGACCGTCGCGCCGGTCTGCATGCGGAATTGCCGGGTGAAGGTGCGCCGGCTCATCAGCGCGCGGGCGGCCAGCGCATCAAGGCTGTGTGGCTGGTCGAGATGGGCGCGCAGCCAGTCGATCACCTCGGCGAGCCGCGAATTGCGCGCGGAACCGGGCAGCGGCTGGTCGATAAACTGCGCCTGTCCGCCTTGCCGGTGCGGCGGCACGACCAGCCGGCGGGCGACGCCGTTCGCGGCTTCGACGCCGTAGGCCATGCGCAGCAGATGCAGGCAGCAGTCGATGCCGGCAGCGGTGCCGGCCGAGGTGACGATCGCGCCTTCGTCGACGTAGAGCACCTGCGGATCGAGCCGGACGGCCGGATAGCGGGCTGCGAAATCCTGTGCGTATCCCCAGTGGGTGGTCGCTCGGCGGCCGTCGAGCAGACCAGCCTCGGCCAGCACGTAGGCGCCGAGGCACAGGCCGACGATCCGGGCGCCGCGTCCGGCGGCGACGCGCAGCGCATCGAGCAGCACGGCCGGCGGCGGTTCGGCCGGATCGTGCCAGCTCGGCACGATGATGGTCGCTGCCTCGCGCAGAGCTTCCAGACCGTGGCCGATCTCGATCGGGAAACCGGCCGTGGTCATCAGCCGGCCCGGCGTGACGGCGCAGACGCGCAGATCGAACGACGGCAGGCCGGGATGGGGATCGCCGAACACCACGCAGGGCACCGCGAGGTGAAACGGGCTGATCTGGTCGAAGACGACGACCGCGATCACCGGCCGGGCCGCTATTTCGGACATGGCGTGAACAACGGTGGAGGAACCCGCCCAGTTGGCCCGATTCCGGCGTTGTTTGTCCATCAGGCCACTTCGAACGCCGCCGGTTTCGAGTGACCATGCGGCTACCTCTCCTGATCCCGGACCCGATACCCATGGCACCGCTGGCCCTGCTCGACACCCTGCTGGAATCCTGGAAGGCG
>CAYPJK010000351.1:0-3730 GCA_964411025.1 uncultured Nevskia sp. | reverse complement strand
CCAGCGTCTGCTCGAGCAGCACGCCGGCGATGACCAGCGCCGCGACCGCCAGCGCGGCCTCCACCCACGGCAGCGGCAGCGCCTGCGGACGAAGCCGTCCGAACCAGCGGCGCAGGCCGCGTCGGCCGGACGGCGCGCCGAGCACCTCGACCGCCGCCTGGTCGACGATCGCCGCCGTCACCGCCCGCACGCCACGGGCATAGGCACCGAGCAGCGCACGGTCGCAGATGATGTTGATCTGCCGCGGAATGCCGCGCGAATAGTGGTGCACGCGGCGCATCGCGGCGTCGGTGAACAGGTCGGCCGGGCCACCGACCACGTGCAGCCGGTGGATGATGTACTGCAGCGTCTCCACCACGCCGAGCGGCGTCAGATGGAATCGCGCGGTGATCCGGCTGGCCAGCGGGCGCATGTCCGGCCGCGCCAGCAGCTCGCTGAGCTCCGGCTGGCCGATCAGCATGATGCGCAGCAGCTTTTCCTTGTCGGTTTCCAGGTTGGTCAGCAGCCGCACCTGTTCCAGCACCGGCTGCGGCAGGTTCTGCGCCTCGTCGATGATCAGCACCGTGCGCCGGCCGGCGGCGTGGCTGGCCAGCAGGTGCTGGTTCAGCGCGTCGACCAGCACCTTGATCGACGGCTGCCCGGCTGCCGTGCCGCGGCCGGGATAGTCGACATCCAGCTCGTCGCAGATCGAGGCCACGAACTCGATCTCGTTCTGGCGCGGGTTGTGGATCATCGCGATGTCCACATTGGCCAGCTTCTGCGCGAGCAGGGTGCGGACGATCGTGGTCTTGCCGGTGCCGACCTCGCCGGTCAGCTGCACGAAGCCGCCGTACTGGCCCGTGCCGTACAGCAGATGGCCCAGCGCTTCCTGATGGTGACCGCTCATGTACAGGAACGCCGGGTCCGGGGCGATCGAGAACGGCGGCTCGCGAAGGTTGTAGTGCGCGGCGTACAAGGGCGGGAGCGGTTCGAAAAGGCGCGGAACGCGAGTCGGCGGAGTATAGCGAATGGTCCTTGGCAGCCGATCGACGGCGGTTCCTACGTAGTTTCCGCAAGCGGCCTGCGGCAAGCGCGGATGTTGCGCCGGGCGGCCGCAGTCGACCATGGCGGCAGTTCCCAGCACCGTGACTGCCATGACCGCCGAAGCCGCCGCCCCGACCCTGAAGACCGACTGCCTGCTGTGCCCGGTGCGCAGCTGCCTCGTCCATCGCGATGGCGGCGAACAGGCCCAGGCCTGGAGCGACATGCTGGCGCCGCGCCAGGCCCTGATGCCCGGCGACGGCGCACTGCAGCGTGCGGGTGACCGGCTGGACGCGCTGTACTCCGTGCGCGGCGGCTGCGTGAAGACGTTCACTGTCGATGCCGCCGGCAACGAGCGGATTCGCGGCTTCTATTTCCCGGGTGACCTGATCGGCCTCGACGCCATCGGCGGCGGTGTCTGCCTGTCCACCGCCGTGGCGGTGGTCCCGTCGCAGGTCTGCGTCGCGCCGCTGGCCGATCTGCAGCGGCTGATGGGCCGCCTGCCGATGGTCGCGATGCGGGTCATGGCGCAGACCAGCCGGGAACTGGCGATGTCGTTGGCGATCGCCGGCGAATACACCGCCGAACAGCGTCTGGCGGCGTTCCTGCTGCACCTGCGCAGCCGCATCGGCCTCGGCATCAGCGGCAGCCTGCGCCTGCCGATGGCTCAGCGCGATGTCGGCAACTACCTGCGGCTGGCCAATGAAACGGTCTGCCGCACGCTGAAGCGTTTCGAACAGAAAGGCTGGATCGAGTCGACCGAACGCGGCCTGAAGCTTCGCGATGAAGCGGCACTGAAAGCGGCCGCGGCCCCGGTCGGCCTGGACAGCCCGATGCTCGAACTGGCGGCCTGAGTGCTGCGGGCGTCACCGGAGCCGGCCTCAGCGCCGGCTTTTTGATGGGCAGGCGCTCTGAATCGCGACACGAGCTCCCATGCCCCGGTTGACCGGCATTCCGGGGCAGTGAACCACGTGCTGCGAATCAGATCAGCCGCGAGTAGCGCGGCACCAGCGCCGGCGTCGAGTCCGCCCCGGCCAGATAGGCATCGAACGGCATGACGACGGCGCGCAGCAGATAACGGCCGGTCGCGGTCACGGTAATGCCGCTGCGGTCGATCACGACCAGGCCGTCCGCCACCATGGCATCGAGGCGCACCAATTCGGCGGCGAAATGGCGGTGAAAGTCGATGCCATGCACGGCTTCGATGTCGGCAAACCGCAGCCGGCCATCGCACATCAGCGCGGCGATGACATCGCGGCGCAGCCGGTCTTCCGCCGTCAACAGCAGGCCGCGATCGATCGCCAGCCGGCCAGCGTCGATCGCGGCATTCCAGTCGGCGAGGCTGCGGGCGTTCTGGCCGTAGCTGTCGCCGATGCTGGAAATGGCGCTGACGCCGAGGCCGATCAGATCCAGCCCGGCGCGGGTCGCATAGCCCTGGAAGTTGCGATGCAGGCTGCCATCGCGCAGGGCGCGCGCGAGGTCGTCCTCCGGCAGCGCGAAGTGATCCATGCCGATGTACTGGTAGCCGGCGGCCAGCAGCCGTTCGATCGACAGGTTCAGCAATGCCAGCCGGGTTTCGCCATCGGGCAGCTCGTCGATGCGGATCTGCCTCTGCGCCTTGAAGCGCTCCGGCACGTGCGCATACGCATAGGTCGAGATGCGGTCCGGACGCAGCGCGATCACCTGGTCGAGCGTGCGGGCGAAGCCGGCGGCGGTCTGTCGGGGCAGGCCGTAGATCAGGTCGGCCGACAGCGACTCGAAGCCGGCCGCGCGGGCCGCGTCGATCAGTGCGGCAACCTCGGCATAGCTTTGGCGGCGATTGACTGCGTTCTGCACGGCGGTATCGAAATCCTGGATGCCGAAGCTGGCGCGGTTGAAGCCGAGCCGCGCCAGTTCGGCCAGCGTGGCCGGCGTGATCGAGCGCGGATCGATCTCGATCGAGTATTCGCGGCCAGCGTCACGGGCCAGATGGAAATGCGTATCGAGCCCGTCGAGCAGCCGCTGCAGCTGGGCGATCGACAGGAACGTCGGCGTGCCACCGCCGAAGTGCAGCTGCTCGACCTTCGGCCGGCCCGGCAACAGCGCAGCCTGCAGCGCGGCTTCGCGGATCAGGCGTTCGACATAGTCATCGCCGCGCGTGTGATCACGCGTGATCACCCGGTTGCAGCCGCAGTAGAAGCACGGGCTTTCGCAGAACGGCACATGCACGTACAGCGACAGCGGAGCGCCGATCGCGGCTGCGCTGTGCCGCACCGCAGCGGCGTGCTCCGCCGGGCCGTGGGCCGGCGTGAACTGCATCGCCGTCGGGTAGGACGTGTAGCGCGGGCCGTTGCCGTCGTGGCGACGGATCAGCTCGGCAGAGGGCAGTGGCGACGACGAGCGGGCGTGGCTCATGAAGTGGACACCGGGGCAGGCGCCGCGCACCAGCTGCGCAGCGGATCGGAAGGAACGAGGAGGGTTGCGGCGAGGCTCAGCAGACCGATCGCCACCAGCCACCAGCCGCTGCGGCGACGCGGCCAGAGCGCCCGGCTGCGCCAGCCGACCAGCGCCAGCAATGGCGTGCCGCCGAGCGCGAAGGCGCCGGCCAGCAGCGCGCCATCGGAGGCGCGACCGGACAGCGCCGCCAGCAGCAGCACCGAATAGAGCAGACCGCAGGGCAGCGCCGCCCAGGCGATGCCGCGCAGCAGCAGGGCCACTGCAGCGCCTCGTC
>CAYPJK010000350.1:0-3731 GCA_964411025.1 uncultured Nevskia sp. | reverse complement strand
GGCGTGCTGTCACTTGCAAGGCTCAGGCGCGGCCCATGTTGCACCGCGATAGGCGACGAAAGTCGCTACCATCCGCCGTCATGATTCGCATCCAATCCCCGCTCCTGCGCTGGCTGCTCATCGGCCTCGCGATCTCCGCCAGCGTCGGTGTTGTCGCGTTCTCGCTATGGCTGGTGCAACTCGACAAGGAAGTGCGGGTTCGCTACGCCGGCGTCAAATGGGTGCTGCCGGCGCAGGTCTATGCCGCGCCGATGGACCTGTATCCCGGCGCGCCGATCACCGTTGCCGATCTGCGGCGCGAGCTCGATCGTCTTGGCTACCGCCTCAGCGACGAGTTGAGCGGGCCGGGCACCTACCAGATGGCGGTCGACGAACTGCGTGTCGACATCCGCGCGTTCTCGTTCTGGGACAGCCAGCAGCCGGAGCAGCGGGTCGCCTTCAAGGGCGACGCCAGCGGCCTGACCGCGATCCGGGCAATGGGCAGCGACCGCTCGGTCGACCTGCTGCGGCTGGACCCGATGCTGATCGGCAGCATCTATCCGAGTCACAGCGCCGAGGACCGGGTGCTGGTCAAGCTCGACGAGGTGCCGCGCTTGTTGCCGGCCACCCTGATCCAGGTCGAGGACCGCGGCTTCGAGGATCATTTCGGCGTCAGCCTGAAGGGCATCCTGCGGGCGGCGGTCACCAATGCGTTCCGTGGCGGCGCGCGCAAGCAGGGTGGGTCGACGATCACCCAGCAGCTGATCAAGAACCTGTTCCTGTCCAACGAACAGAGCTACGCCCGCAAGATCCGCGAGGCGCTGATGGCGATCCTGCTGGAGCGCCATGTGTCGAAGCACGACATCCTCGAGGCCTACCTCAACGAGGTCTGGCTCGGCCAGGACGGCAACCGCGCGATTCACGGCTTCGGGCTGGCCAGCCAGTTCTACTTCAACAAGCCGCTGAACGAACTGCGGCCTGCGGAAATCGCGCTGCTGGTCGGCATCGCCAAAGGGCCGACGGTCTACAACCCGCGCCGCTTCCCGGACCGCGTGCGCGACCGGCGTGACCTGGTGCTGCAGCTGATGACCGACGGCGGCCTGATCCGCGAGGACGAGCGCGAAGTCGAGGCGCTGTCGCCGCTCGGCGTGCAGAACGGCAAGGCCGGCGGCGTCGAACGCTATCCGGCGTTCATCGATCTGGTGCGCCGCCAGATCAAGGGCCTGTACCGCGAGGAAGACCTCGGCTCGGAAGGGCTGCGCATTTTCACGACGCTGGACCCGCGTGCGCAGGAGCGGCTCGAGGCGCGGATCGTGGCCGACCTGCCGGACCTCGAGCAGAGCCGTCGGCTGAAGAGCGGCACCCTGCAGGCGGCCGGCGTGATCACCAGTGTCGAAGGCGGCGAAGTGCTGGCCATGGTCGGCGACCGCAACGTGCGTTTCCCGGGCTACAACCGGGCGCTCGATTCCCAGCGGCCGATCGGTTCGCTGGCCAAGCCGTTCGTCTATCTGGCTGCGCTGGCCGATCCAGGCCGCTACAACCTGGCCTCGATCGTCATCGACGAGCCGATCGAGCTCAGGATGCCCAACGGCAGCCGCTGGGCGCCGAAGAACTACGATCACAAGCTGCATGGCGCGGTGCCGCTGTATGCCGCGCTGGCGCGCAGCTACAACCTGCCGACCGTGAAGGTAGGCCTCGATGTCGGCGTCGATCGCGTGCACGACATGCTGGAGGCGGCTGGTCTGCAGGGGCCGCCGCGGCTGCCGTCGATGTTCCTCGGCGCCATCAATGCCTCGCCGCTGGATGTCGCGCAGGTCTATTCGACCTTGGCCGCCAACGGCTATCTGACGCCGTTGCTGGCGATCCGTGAAGTGATGACCAAGGATGGCAAGCCGCTGTCCCGCTACAGCTTCCAGCTCAAGCAGACCTTGCCCGAAGGCCCGGTCTACCTGACCAACTGGGCGATGCAGAAGGTCATCGAATTCGGCACGGCGCGCTGGGCGGTGTCGGTGCTGCCGGCCGGCCAGACGTTTGCCGGCAAGACCGGCACCACCGACGACGCCCGGGATTCGTGGTTTGCCGGCTTCGGTGGCGACCGGGTGGCGGTGGTCTGGGTCGGCCGCGATGACAACAAGCCGGTCGGCCTTGATGGTGCCGCCGGCGCACTGCGCATCTGGGGCCGGCTGATGCGCGATCTCAACGCCCGCGGACTGGACCTCACGGCGCCAGCCGAGGTCGTCGATGCCGTGATCGACCCGCAATCCGGTCTGCTGGCCGATGAAGGCTGCAGCGGCACGATGATCATGCCGTTCATGGCCGACGCCCTGCCGACGCGCTACGCCGAGTGTGCGAATGCGGGACAATCCGGGCCCCTGGACTGGCTGAAAGACATCTTTCGATGAACCTGCATCGACTCGCCGCGAACGCCCGGCAAACACGCCTGGCGACGGCCTGCGTCCTGCTGCTGACGGTTGCCGGCTGCGCGACCGCACCGGCCACCACTGCACCGAGAACCACTGGCGAAGTGGTGGCGCCGCCCGCCGCCGCGTCCCCGGCCAAGCCTCCGCCGGTGGTGCAGCCGCCGCTGCTGCCGGAACCGGAGCCGAAGGCACCGGTCGCCGTCGAGTATCCGAAGACCCTGGCCGCCGCCGGTGCCGCGCCGCCGGTGCTGGCGCTGGCCCGGCAGGCCCAGCAATCCCGCGCCGCCGGCCAGCACGAGGCGGCGCTCGGACAGTGGCAGCGGGCGCTGCGGATCGAACCGCGCAATGCGTTCCTGTGGCACGAGATCGCCAGCACCCATCTGAGCCTCCAGCACGCCGGGCAGGCGGAAAGCGCGGCGCAGAAATCGACCAGCCTCGCGCGCGGCAACCTGTGGCTGGAAGCGGAAAACTGGCGGCTGATCGCCAGCGCCCGCCGACTGCTGCTCGACACCACCGGCGCCGAAGCGGCGATGGCGCGTGCCGCGAACCTGAGCCCGGGAATCGCTGCCTCCGCACCGTGAACGCCGCCGAACTGCTCGGCGCGCAGGGACCGTTCGCCCATCATTCGCCCGGCTTCGCGCCGCGCAGCCAGCAGCAGGCGATGGCGGAAGCGGTGGCGTCCGCGATTGCCGGCCGCAGCCGGCTGGTCGTCGAAGCCGGCACCGGGACCGGCAAGACCTACGCCTACCTGGTGCCGGCGCTGGCCTCCGGTCGCCGCGTGGTGGTGTCGACTGGCACCAAGAACCTGCAGGACCAGCTGTTCTTCCGCGACTTGCCCAGAGTCCGCGACGCGCTGGGCCTGCCGGTTCGCGTCAGCCTGCTGAAAGGCCGCGCCAACTACCTGTGCATCTACCGGCTGCGCAAGGCGGTGATGGACCCGCGCTCGCGGGTGTCGCGGACCAAGCTCGGCTTCGTCGACGACTGGGCCATCCGGACCGATTCCGGCGAGGTGTCGGAGCTGCCGCCGACCGTCGTCGACGACCAGCTGCTGCCGCTGGTGACCTCGACCGCCGATAACTGCCTGGGCGGCAAATGCCCGGATTTCGCCGAGTGCCATGTCGTCAAGGCGCGCCGTGCGGCGCAGGCCGCGGATCTGGTGGTGGTCAATCACCATCTGCTGTTCGCTGATTTCAGGCTCAAGGAAGAAGGCTTCGGTGTGCTGCCGGGTGCCGATGCCGTGATCGTCGACGAGGCCCACCAGCTGCCGGAACTGGCGGAGCAGTTCTTCGGCGAAAAGGTGTCGACCCGGCAGCTGTCGGACCTCGCGCGCGA
>CAYPJK010000349.1:0-3742 GCA_964411025.1 uncultured Nevskia sp. | reverse complement strand
CCGCGCTGATCCGCGACGACTGCGCTGCCCAGGCCGCCGCCGTCGACCACACCGCGTTCATCGCGCAGATCGGCAAGGCCGAGGCCGCCGGCGGACTCGACGAAGCCGATGCACGTGCGTTCATCCGCCACTTCTGCGAGGTGCTGATGGCTCGCAGCGGCCCGCCGCTGAAGCGCGCCACGCTCGATGCGGTGGCGGCGGAGTCCGGCGAAGCGGCCAGCGCGCTGGCGCTGGGGCCGGATTTCAATCACGTCACCGTCGATGTCACGGCCGCCGGCTTCGGCGGGATCGAAGCGATGGCGGAAGCGATGCAGGCGGCAGGCCTGGTGCTGCTGCCGGCGATCCAGGGCGCACCCGGCAGCATGCTGCGACAGACCGCGACGATGGCGGCCACGATGGCGACGCCGGTGATCGAGGCCGATGGCCGCCTCGGCAGCGCCAGCACCGAAAAACAGTTCGTCGAGATCATCGAGCGCGGCCCGGCGCGCGACGCCGACGGCGCCGTGCTGTGGACCGACGACGGCCAGCCGCGCATCTATCGCCATTTCCTGGCCGCCAATGCCGAACAGATCTTCGGTGCCGCCGCCACCCGCAGCCGTCCATCGCCCCACGGCTGACCGCCGCACTCGCCGCCGCCGGCGCGGCAGCGGACAATCCGCACCACTCCCGAATCCCTCCGCCCCCGATGACGATGACCGCGCCTGATCGCAGCCTGATGACCCCTTCGCCCAAGCTCCTGCTGTGGGAACTGCGCGCGGTGCCGGAACTGCTGGGCAGCTTGCTGCCCCGGCCGTTCGCCGCCGAGCCGGCACGCGGCAACGGCCAGCCGGTGATGGTGGTGCCCGGCTTCGCTGCTGACGACCTGGCGGTGGCGCTGCTGACCCGGCGACTGAAGGCGCTTGGCTATCACGCGATCAGCTGGGGCCTGGGCCGCAACACCGGCAACCTCAAGAAGCTGCAGCCGCAGCTGGTCGAGCAGGTGCAGCGTCTGGCCGCCAGCCGGGGCGCGAAGGTCAAGCTGGTCGGCTGGAGCCTGGGTGGTGCGATGGCCCGCGATATCGCCCGCGAGCATCCGGAGATCGTCGATCAGGTGATCACGCTGGGCTCGCCGGTGATCGGCGGTGCCAAGTTCACCGCCGTTGGCCGCAGCTACCGGAAGAAAGGCATGGACCTGGACCGGATGGCGCAGGCCGCCGATGCCCGCGAAACCGCCAAGGCCATTCCGGTGCCGGTCACCGCGCTGTATGACCGCCACGACGGCATTGTCAGCTGGGGTGCCTGCATCGATCGCCACAACCGCCACGTCCGGCACATCGAAGTGCGCTGCAGCCATCTCGGCATGGTCGTCGACCGCCGCGTGTTCGGCATCGTCGCAGAGACGCTGGCGCGGCCGTGAAACTCCATACCGACTACACGCAGCGGGTGGTGGTCGACACCACGGCCATGCCGTGGACGCCATCGCCGCTGGCCGGGGTGGAGCGCAAGCCGCTGGATCGCGACGGCGGTGAAGTGGCCCGCGCCACCAGCCTCGTCCGCTACGCGCCCGGCTCCTCGTTCAGCGCCCACACGCACGGCGGCGGCGAGGAGTTCTACGTGCTCGACGGCGTCTTCGAGGACGAACACGGCGCCTACCCGGCCGGCACCTATGTGCGCAACCCGATCGGCAGCCGCCACGTTCCGAAGTCGACGGCCGGCTGCACGATCCTGGTCAAGCTCTGGCAGTTCGAGGCCGGCGACAGCGCCCGGTTCTCGGTCGACACGACGACGGCCGCATGGCAGCCCGGCCGGGTGCCGGGCCAGCAGGAAATCCTGCTGCATCAATTCGGCGACGAGGTGGTGAAACTGATCGATTTCGCACCCGGCTGCCATTCGCGGTTCCACATGCACGGCGGCGGCGAGGAAGTGTTCGTGCTGACCGGCACCCTGTCCGACGAGTACGGCGACTACCCGGCCGGCACCTGGACCCGCGTGCCGCCCGGCTCCTCGCACACGCCGTTCTCGCGCGAAGGCTGCCGCATCTGGTTCAAGGCCGGCCACCTGCCGCCGAGGGCGAAGCTGCCGGCCGGTTGATCGGCCCGTTGCGAGGAAGGCGACCGGGGTCCGATCAGGGCCAGCTGCCGAGTTCCTTGCAGGCGCCGACGTGGTAGATCTCGTTAAGGCCGTCGTTCGCGACATAGACCTGCAGGGCGGCGGTCTTCGGCAACTCGGTCTGATCGGCACAGATCGCGCTCTGGGTGCTGCCGATCACGACCTGGGTGCCGGGCCGGATCTCGCACTCCACCAGCGCATCGACCGCACTCCACTCCGGGCAGATCGCGTAGTTCGCCCGGTAGCTTTCTCGGGTGCCGCCCGGCTTTTCCAGCGCCCACCAGGAACCCCGCTGGGTGTAGCCCTTCGAAGCGTCGTAGACCCGATACAGCTTGACCGGCGCGCTTACCGCATAGACCTGCCCGTCGCAGGTCCCGCCCTTGCCGCTGACACCGCGCGCCTTGCCGAGCAGCGCGTCGTTATCCGAGATTTTCAGGTTCGGATCCGTCACCGGCACCCCGCCAACGCAGGCCACGCCATCGATACCGGTCACCGGGCCGGAAGACCCACGCGGCAGTGCTGCACACGCGCTGACCGCAACTGAGACCGCGACCCACATCGCCATTCGCATCATCATCGGGTTCGCTCCATCGGATCCGTGGTCCGGGCTTGTAGCCGCATCCGCTGCCGGT
The DNA here is from genome assembly GCA_964411025.1 of uncultured Nevskia sp. Classification (GTDB taxonomy): domain Bacteria; phylum Pseudomonadota; class Gammaproteobacteria; order Nevskiales; family Nevskiaceae; genus Nevskia. The sequence goes on along the minus strand of CAYPJK010000349.1, from coordinate 1,022 downwards.
CCTTCGGCGCTTGAAGCCTCCGCACCAAGACCGGAATCGTCCGAGACCGCCCGCCGCTAGTGGGTCAAATTCGATGCCGAAGTTCAAGCCGCCACCGGACTAGACGCCCAGCCGCTCGGCGATCAGCTCGATCCAGTGTTCGACCGGCCGCTTCGCGTCGCTGGCCAGATGGGTCAGGCAGCCGATGTTGGCGGTGGCGATGCGGCTCGGCTGGCCGGCTTCGAGTGCGGCCAGCTTGTTGGCCTTGAGGGTCGCCGACAGCTGCGGCTGCAGGATCGAGTAGGTGACGGCCGAGCCGCAGCAGAGGTGGCTGTCGGCAACCACCGTCGTGCGAAAACCCGCGACCGTCAGCAGCCGTTCGACCTGGCCCCTGTTCTTCAGGCCGTGCTGCAAGGTGCACGGCGAGTGGAAGGCGATCGCTTCCGGCTTGGCTTGCGTGCGGGCCAGCGCGGCATCGAAAGCGGCGGCTTCGCGGCTCAGCACGGTGGTGAGGTCGATCAGCGCCGCCGTGACCCGCTCGGCTTTTTCGCGATAAGCCGGATCGCCGTGCAGGTGGTGGGCATATTCGGCGACGAAGCTGGCACAGCCGGACGCCGACACGACGATGCCCTCGGCCCCGGCGTCGAGCGCGGCGCAGAGACGGTCGATCGCGACGCGGGCGGCATCGAGGCCATCGGCCTGCGCGTTCAGGTGGTACGCGACCGCGCCGCAGCAGCCGATCGCGACCGGTACCGCGCTGATGCCGATGGCATCCAGCACGCGGGCGGCGGCGCTGTCGATGTCCGGCGCCAGCGAGGGCTGAACGCAGCCGCCGGCGATCACCAGCCGCCGCGTGTGGCGCGACACGGGCCAGGTTCCGGCCGGGCGCCGCAGCGGCACCGTGTCTTTCAGTACCTTCGGCAGCAGCGGCCGGAACAGCCGGCCGAGCGCGAGCAGAAAGCCGAACAGCGCCGGCTTCGGCAGCACCCGACGCAAGCCCCAGCGGATCAGCCGCTGCGGTGCGCTGCGCGGCACTTTCGCTT
>CAYPJK010000348.1:0-3777 GCA_964411025.1 uncultured Nevskia sp. | reverse complement strand
ATCAACACCCGCGTCGGGCCGATCTGCCGCACCGTCGAGGACGCCGCGAAAGTGCTCGACGTGATCGCCGGCTATCACCCGTCGGACGAGCTGACCGCATTCAGCATCGGCCGAACGCCGAGCCAGCCGTACGCCAGCTTTGCCGCGCCGAAGCGGCTCGACGGGCTGCGCATCGGCGTGGTCCGCGAATACATGAACAAGGCGCTGTTCACCAAGGCCGATGAGCAGACCATCGATATCGTTAGCACGGCCGCGCTCGACCTGAAGGCGCTCGGCGCAACGGTGGTCGATCCCGGCCCGGCGGGCGATCTGTTCACGGCCTGCTTCGCGAAATATCTGCCAATGGTGCAGGGCAAGCAGTTCACGCGGCGCTTTCCGGAACTGTTCCCGGTCGAGGCCGATGGCAAGCCGAACGGCGATCACATCGCCACCCTGCTCGGGCTGGCGGCTGACCCGAGCCGGGTGCCGGCCAACATCACGCTGCGCGACTTCGGCGCGGCCCAGGCCGAAGGCGAAGGCAAGTATTGGCTGAACCGCTACCTGCAGGAGCGCGGCGACGCCAACATCAAGACCAATGCCGACCTGATGAGCAAGGCGCGCTTCCATCAGGACCCGAACTTTCCGGATCGCCTGAAGAGCCGCGAGACCACCGAGAAGGCCACCGAGCTGAACATGGCCGAGCGGATGCTGCGGCGCTTCTCGGTGCAGCAGCTGGTGCTGGCCTGCATGGCCGAGCAGAAGCTCGATGCGCTGGTCTACCCGACCAGCAGCCTGCCGCCGACCAAGCTCGGCGCGCCGGCCGGGCCGCCGGTGAACGGCCGTTCGAGCGTCTGGAGCTTTCTTGGCCAGCAGGGCTTTCCGGTGATCACCGTGCCGGCCGGCTTCACCACCGAGGTCTACGACCTGATCCGCGATCCGGCCGCACCGAAGGTGGAATACCCGCCGAACCCCGGCGGCGGTGGCGGCGAGCGCACGGTTGGCGATGACCACATCCGCCTGATCGGCCCGATTGCCGCCCGGCTGCCGGTCGGCATGGACATCGTCGGCAAGCCGTTCGACGAACCGCTGCTGATCCGCATTGCCTCGGCCTATGAAGCGGCGACCCGTCGCCGCGAGCCGCCGCCGGATTTCGGTCCGTTGGCGGGCGAGCCCTGAGACCGGCGATGGCGGCCGAATCCGGGACCCAGCCGGCCGCGTTCGGCCGGCCGGACGACGCCGGGCCCCGCGTGCGTCGCGCGGCCTGCCGCGATCACGGCATCGACTGGCAGGGCTTCGATCGTCTGCTCCACGCGCTGCCGCCGCGTCCGGAATGCCTGCAGCTGCATCGGCGGGGGCTGGCGATCGAGCCGGCGCAGTACGTCGATCTGGCCGACGGCCGCCTGCTGCTGGTCAAGGAACGCGTCTACACGCTGCTGCGCGACGGGGCCAGCCTGCTGCTGCCGGACATCGAGCGCAGCCTGCTCGAAGCGCGTCAGCTGGCCGCGGCGGTGGGTCGCCGCCACGGCCAGCCCACCCGCGCCAGCGCGTCCCTGAGCTTCACCGACCAGGCCGGCAGCGAGGCGCGCTGGCTGACCGAGGATGCCGAGATCATCCAGCTGATCGGCCGCAGCCGCTGGCTGCTGTACGGCTGCGGCATCGACGATCCGCTGCCGGGCCAGGACAGCGCCGCCCTCGCGCCGGTCTGCCCCTGCGTGCCGGTGTTCGACATTGGGCTGGAAGCCGGCGACGTGCTGGTGCTGCCGCGCGGCTGGTGGCATCGGCGCATTGCTGACGAGCGGCCGAGCGCGCATCTGGAAGTGCTGATCGAGCGGCCGACGCTGCACGACTTCCTGGCCTGGGTGCTGGCCCGCCACGCCCCGGCGCGGGTGCCGCTGCGGCGGCGGCTGGTCGACGATGCCGCCGCGCAGGCGGCCGCCCTCGGCGCGGCGGTGGAATCGTTGCGCGAGTTGCTGCTGGAGCCGGCGCTGCTCGCCGATTTCCGCCGCGCCCGGGCGCTGGCCGAACGGCCACCACCGGAGTTCGAACTGGCCTGGCTGGCCGGCCAGCAGCGGCTCGATGCCGAGACGCCGCTGCGTCTGGCCACGGCGCAGGCGCCGGTGCGCAGCGCGGACACGCTGCGCGTCAACGGCTGCGCGCTGGCTGCCGATTCGCCGGCCGCCGGCCTGCTGCGGGACATCGCCGAGCAGCCGTCGATCACCGTCGGTGCGCTGGCGCAGCGGCAGCCGGCGCTGACGACGGAGGCGCTGCACGAGGCGCTGCTGGATCTGTCGGCGCACGGCCTGCTGGTGATCGGAGGCGCGCAGGTCGACGCGGGGTAGGGGGCCGCCGGCGGGCTGCGTCACAGGAACAGGCCGCACCGTGCCCGCGCCCCTCGCAACGCCATGAACCCCAGCCCGATCATCGCCGAGCCGTTCGCCGTGCCACTGGCCCGCACCGCTGCGGCAGCGCCGCGCCAGCGCTGGGTGCTGTCGCCGGCGCTCGACGGCCTGCTGATCATCGCCGCGCCGGCGCTGAGCCTGCTGCTGGCCATCGCCGCGTTCCGCTGGCTGCCCGCCGAACGCGCCGCGACCATCGTGCTGCTGACCCACGTGGTGCTGACCGTCGCCCATCACCTGCCGACCTGGATCCGGCTCTATGGCGATCTCGACACCTTCCGCGCCGATCGCTGGCGCTGGCTGCTGATGCCGGTGATCCCGTTCCTGCTGGCGCTGGCCGTGCTGATCCACCTGCAACAGCGCGGCTACGGGCTGGAGCCGTTCTTCTACCTGTTCATCCTGCTGACGCTCTGGGACCCGTGGCACTTCCTGATGCAGCACTACGGCTTCATGCGCCTGTACGACCGCGGCAACGCCGCGCCGCCGAAGCTGGCGGCCGGCATGGACCGCATGGTCTGCAGCGCGTGGATGGTCTACCTGCTGCTGGCGTCCTGCGCCTGGCTGCCGGAGCTGCTGGTCGATGTCGATCGCTGGCTGGGCCTGCCGCTGCTGCAGACGCTGCCGGTGGCGGCGCTGGCCGCCCTTGGCGATGTGGCGGCGCTGCTGGCGGGGCTCGGCAGCCTCGTCTACGCCGGCTACCTGATCGTCTGCTGGCGGCGCGGCTGGTTCGTCAGCCGCGCCAAGCTGGCGCTGCTGGTGCTCGGCTTCGCGGCGATGTGGCTCAGCTACACGCCGAACGCGCTGATCCGCGCCTGGGCGCCGGGCTGGTCGTTCAAGGTCGGCTTCGCGGTGATCGGCATCGTCCACATGACCCAGTACCTGGCGATCGTCTGGCGCTACAACCGCAACCTTGCGGCCCGTCCCGACGCGGCGCGACCGGGCTGGTTCCGCTGGCTGCACAGCCGCAACAGCGTCTGGGCGGCGCTGCTCTACGTGCTGGCCTGCCTCGCCTATGGCGAAGGCCTGACCACCGACTTCCAGACCGCCTGGATCACCATCCCGCTGCTGGCGCTCGGCTTCACCTCCACCTTGATGCACTACTACTTCGACGGCTTCCTCTGGAAGCTGCGCCAGCCCGGCACCGCCGCCACGCTGGACGGCCGCCCGCTGGCCGCGCCATCACCGGCCAGCACCGTGCGGCGCGGTCCGACGCGCCGCGAATGGCTGCGCCCGCTGCTGGTCTTCGGCCTGCCGCTGGGCTTGATGACGGCCGCCGCCGCCGCAACCTGGGTGCCGCCGCAGCCGGCCTGGACCGACAGCCTGAAGCAGGCCGTCGAAGCGGCCCGCGATGGCGAGCGCGACGCCGCGCTGCGGGCCGCGCGCCGCGCCCGGGCCGCGATGG
>CAYPJK010000347.1:0-3792 GCA_964411025.1 uncultured Nevskia sp. | reverse complement strand
TGTTCATGGCCGGATTGTCGCCCGATTCCGGCGCCTCAGAAGCCGAGCTGCTTCGACGCCAGGTCCTTCATGATTTCCGAGGCTCCGCCGCCGATCGACAGCACCTTGGTTTCGCGGAAGATCCGCTCGACCCTGGCGCCACGCAGGTAGCCGGCGCCGCCGAGAATCTGGACCGCTTCGCCGGCCACATATTCCAGAGTGGAGGTCGCGAGGTTCTTCAGCAGGCAGACATCGGCGATCGGCATCTGCTTGCTCGCGATGCGCCAGCACAGGATGTCGAGCTGCGCCTTGACGCTGTCGATGCGCATCTTCATGTCCACCAGCTTGTGGCGGATGACCTGCCGGGTGATCAGCGGCTTGCCGAAGGTCTGCCGTTCGCGCGCCCAGGTCACCGCATCCTCGTAGCAGACCTGCGCAGACGCCCAGGCCTGGGCGGCGAGCATGATCCGCTCGTTGTTGAAGTTCATCATGATCGCCATGAAGCCCGCGTTTTCCGGGCCGATGCGGTTGGCGACCGGCACCCGGCAATCCTGGAAGTAGAGCGTGGCGGTATCCGAGCACCACCAGCCCATCTTGGCGAGCGGCGTGCGGCTGAAGCCCGGCATGTCGGCCTCGATCACCAGCAGCGACACGCCGTTCATGCCGTCGCCGCCGGTACGCACCGCCACGGTCAGGGAGTCCGCGCGCATGCCGGAGGTGATGAAGGTCTTCGAGCCGTTGACGATGTAGTGGTCGCCGTCGCGCGCGGCCTTCGTGCGCAGGTTGGCGACGTCCGAACCACCGCCAGGTTCGGTGATGCCGAGTGCCGCGATCTTTTCGCCGCGCAGCACCGGCGCCAGGAACTTCTCTTTCTGTTCGGCGCTGCCCATGTGCACCAGCGGCGGGCTGGCGATGCCATGGCTAAGCAGGCTTGCGATCAGGCCACCGCTGCCGGTGCGGGCCAGTTCCTCGACCGCAATCACCAGATAGAACAGGTCCGGGACCTCGATGCCGCCATAGGCTTCCGGGAAGCCGACACCCAGCAGGCCGACGTCCGCCGCCTTGGCGTGCAGTTCGCGCGGCAGTTCCCCGGCCGCTTCCCAGGCTTCGATGTTCGGTGCACATTCACGCTCGACGAAACGGCGGACCTGGGTCCGGAAAGCCTCGTGTTCGGCGGTGTAGAACGGCGAAGCCAGCGCGGCACTCTGGGCACGAGTCACGGTAATCATCCTGTCTGTCGTAGCGGTTTCGTAGACTGTAGTGCTCGGCGTACCATCACGCCAGAAGAATATTCGTTACGACAATCACTATTACCCGAAGCCTTCAAAGGACACCCGACATGGCGCAGCTCTCACCCGATGCTCTCCCGCTTGCCCGCATCTATCGCTGGGAAAAGGAGCTGGCCGACAAGCCCTGGCTGACCCAGCCGATGGGCGGCGGCGCGGTTCGCACCTGGACCTGGGCCGAAGCCATCGACGAGGCGCGGCGGGTGGCGGAGTGGCTGCAGTCCTACGGCCGCATTCACCAGTGGCCGGTCGACGCCAAGGTGGCGATCCTGTCGAAGAACTGCGCCCACTGGATCATGACCGACCTCGCCATCTGGATGGCCGGCTATGTCAGCGTGCCGCTGTACCCGACGCTGACGGCGACCTCGGTGCGACAGATCCTGGAGCACAGCGAATCGAAGGCGATCTTCGTCGGCAAGCTCGATGACTACGCGATGATGCGGCCGGGCATTCCGGACGAACTGCTGCGCTTCGGCTGTGCGCTGTCGCCGACCGACGATCACCGCCAGTGGGATGACATCGTCGCCTCGAATCCGCCGATGCCGGGCGAGACCCGGCGGGCGGCCGACGATCTGGCGACCATCGTCTACACCTCGGGCACCACCGGCATGCCCAAGGGCGTGATGCACAGCTTCGGCACCATTGGCCGCGCACCGATCGCGATGGAACAGCGCATCGCCCCGACGCCGGCCGACCGCATGCTTTCGTACCTGCCGCTGTCGCACATCGCCGAGCGCTGGGCGGTGGAATCGGTGTCGATCCGCTGCGGCACGCAGCTCTACTTCGCGGAAACGCAGGACACCTTCCTGAAGGATTTGCAGCGCGCCCGGCCAACCTTGTTCATCTCGGTGCCGCGCCTGTGGGTGAAGTTCCAGCAGGGCGTGTTCGCCAAGGCACCGAAGGAAAAGCTGGACCGGCTGTTCCGGATTCCGTTCCTTGGCCGCGTCGTCAAGAAAAAGATCCTCAAGCAGCTCGGCTTCGACACCGTCCGCTTCGCCGGCGGTGGTGCGGCGCCGATGCCGGCCAGCCTGATCCGCTGGTACGGGGCGCTGGGTCTGGAACTGCTGGAGGGTTACGGGATGTCCGAGAACTTCGGCGTATCCCACGGCAGCAAGCCTTGGCAGGGGCGGCCGGGCTATGTTGGCGTGCCGTACGATGGCGTGGAGCACAAGATCGCCGAGAACGGCGAGATTCTGGTCCGCTCGCCCTGCAACATGATGGGTTACTTCAAGGAGCCCGAGAAAACCCGCGAGGCGCTGACCGAGGACGGCTGGCTGCATACCGGCGATCGCGGCGAGATCGACAGCGACAACCGCCTGCGCATCACCGGCCGGGTCAAGGAACTGTTCAAGACCGGCAAGGGCAAGTACGTGGCGCCGGCACCGATCGAGAATCGCCTGTCGGCGCATCCGAAGATCGAAGCGGTGTGTGTGACCGGTGCCGGCTTTCCGCAGCCGTTCGCGATTGCCATCCTGAGCCCGGATGCGCAGGGCGCCTTCGGAGCCGATCTGGCGCTGCGCGATGCGCTCACGGCGTCGCTCGGCGCGATCATGTCCAGCGCCAACGAGGCGGCCGATCCGCATGAGCACCTGAGCTTCATCGCCGTGGTGCCCGGTTCGTGGACGGTGGAGAACGGCTTCATCACGCCCACCCTGAAGATCAAGCGCAACATCGTCGAAGTGGCGTACAGCAAGCACTTCGACGGCTGGTCGCGACAGCGGCGCGCTGTGGTCTGGCAGCTCGGCGCATGAACGCCGGTGCCGCTGCGGTGACCGCGCGGCTGTACCGGCCGGAGGATCGCGCTGCCTGCCTGCGGGCCTTCGACAGCAACGTGCCGAAGTTCTTTGACGCCGCCGAGCGGGCCGACTTCGAGGATTACCTCGACGGCCTGCCGGAGCGTTCACGCGGCCGTTATTTCGTGGCAGTGGACGCTGCCGGCGCCGTGCAGGGCAGCGCCGGCTACGCGTTGAACGAGCGCGGCGACAGCGCGGATTTCTGCTGGGCGATGGTCGAACGGGACCAGCACCGCAGCGGCTATGGCCGGGTGCTGCTCCAAGCGCGGCTCGCCGCGATCCGGGCGGAAGGCGGCGTACGCGAAGTGCGCTTGAGCACCAGCCAGCATGCGGCAGGGTTCTACCAGCGCTTCGGCTTCGTCACCGTCCGGCTGGTGCCCGGCGGCTTCGCACCCGGCATCGATCGTTGCGACATGCGGCTGCCGCTCGACTGAAGTCCGCGCTGCGCCCCTCGCGCGTCGCGCCGAGATGCGGGCAGGTTCGCTTGACGTCAGCTTCTCGCTGCCAGCGGGTCGGCAGCCGGCGGGGTGTACTTCGTTCCCGATTTGATCGAAGTCTCCAATGGCCTCGGCTTTCGGCAGGACTAGGGCTGATGCGCGCTGGTTCCCGGTGCGCCTTTCGTGATGGACTCCGCCCGGTTGGCACGGAATTCGGTTGCCAACCCGCGCGTCGGACCCCGTTGGGTCTTCACCACACTAGAACTAGGGAGCAGAACATGGAATCTGTCAGCAACT
>CAYPJK010000346.1:0-3803 GCA_964411025.1 uncultured Nevskia sp. | reverse complement strand
GCCGGCATCGCGCACGCGAGCGCGACGAGGAGGATCCCGGGGGCCCGCATCCGGGCATCCTATCCGCGCCCGCGGGGCCGTCCCCGCGCGGGGTACGATCCGCGCCGTGGAAGGGACGGCGCCCCGGCGCGTGATGCACCTCGACGCTGCCGCCGGCGGCCCGCAGCCGTTCGGCATAGGCCAGCGCATCCGGCCCCAGCAGGTCGCAGCCGCCGACGTACATCGACATCGGCGGCAGGCCGCGCAGCTCGCCACGCGCCGGATTCACCAGCGGATGGTCGATGCCGAGCGCGCCGGCATAGGCACGGCCGGCGCGGCGCAGGCTGTCGAGCGACAGCATCGGATCGACCGCCTGCAGGGCAGCAGCCTGCGGGTGCGGCACGGCGAGATCGAGCCACGGCGACAACAGCAGCAGCCGGCGCGGCGGCGGCAGGCCGTGATCGCGCAGCCAGCTGGCCAGCGCCACGGCCAGCCCGGCCCCGGCGGAATCGCCCATCAGGATCAGCGGCAGCGTGCCGTCCGCTTCCTGGCGGTAAGCCGAGGCCACGCAGCGGAACGCGCTCAGGCCGCTGTGCTGCGGCGCCAGCGGGTACAGCGGCACCACGATCTCGCAGCCGCTGCGGCGGGCCAGGTCGGCGATGAAGTGCCAGTGATGCCGGTTGATCGGCCGTACGTAGGCGCCGCCATGCACGTAGAGAATCCGGCCGGCTGGGGCAGCGGCGGACGCGGCTGCGGTGATCCGGTACAGCGGCTGGCCGTCGACGGTCGATTCGCGGATGCACAGCCGTCGCAACTGGCCGGCGGACGGCAAGGCCGCGACCGGCGCGGCGGCGCCGCCACGCTGCGCAGCGCGTTGCCGGCGCAGGCGCGCCCAGCGCATCCACCACATCACCATCCGCGCTTCGAGGCTGGGCATTGACGGGATTCCGCACGGCGCGAAGGCCAAAAACGGCCAGAAAAACGGCCAGAAAACGGCCAGACAAGCGGCCGGGAAAGGGCCGGGAAAGTGAGAAAGGTGGCACCGGTCCGGGGCTGCGGATGCCGCTGCGCAGCCAGGCCGGAGCGGTGCCTGCGCCGGAGACTACGCAAATTGCCGGCGGTGCTCTGACTGTCGAATCAGTCAGTTCCGGTGCGTTTCGCACCCGGCCGCAGGCGCGCCGCTAGACTGCGCCGCACCGTCGTTCGGGCAGGTTCGAGGGAAGCGCAGCATGCAGTCAGGCAACAACAGTGACGTGGCGTCGACGAGCGCTGGCGGGCCGCACGCGCCGCGCGTGCGGCTGGCGCGCTGGGGTGGCGAGATGCAGCTGGTGGCGGATGCCGACGTCGACGCGGGCGCGCTGCTGTCAGCGGAGTATCCGATCGCCTTCGTCAGCATCGAGGCGGACGAGGAAGACGAGGCGCCGATGCTGCTGCTGGCATCGATCCTGGCCAGCGACGACACCTATGCCCGGGTCGTGGCCGAAGACTTCAAGCTGACCACCTGGGCACTCGGCAGCCGCGACCTGCAGACGCTCGACGCGCTGGCGCGCCAGCACAAGCGCAACCCGAAGAAGCTGGCCCAGCTGTACCACCGGGTGGCGGCCAACAACATCCGCTATGCGCAGGATGGCGTGATCGGCTACGGCATCTGGCCGATCGTCAGCCGCTCCAATCATTCCTGCGATCCCAATGCCCGGCTCGGCGCCACGCCGCGCCAGCCGCTGGCGGAGCTGCTGCTGGCGACCCGGCCGATCCGTCGCGGCGAGGCGATCTGCTGGAACTACCTCGGCGACGAATCGTTCCTGGCGCTCGACTGGTTCGCCCGCAACCGGCAGCTGCTCAAGGATTTCCAGTTCCTGTGCCGCTGCCCGCGCTGCGAAGCCGAACGGCCGGCGGGCATCGCCGGCCTGCCGAAGGCGGAACTGGCGGCGCTGTTCGCCGATCGCGGGTCCGGCGGCGCCGCACTGCGCTGAGGCCGGTTAGCCGGCCGGCCGATCATCAGCCGCAATGGCAGGCGCAGCCCGCCACGGGCGGCGCGACTACAGCAGCGCGTCGAGCGCAGTGGTCAGCCGGGTGACGTCCTCACGGCTGTTGTAGTGCACCAGCGACAGCCGCAGCACGCCCCGGGCCGGTGACAGGCCCATCGCCTGCAGTAGCCTCACCGCATAGAAATTGCCGGCACCGGCCAGCACCCCGCGCGCCGCGAGTTGGGGAATCAGCAATGCCGGTTCGACGCCGGTATCCAGCGCGAAGGTCGGCGCCCGCAGGGCGGCCTGCCGCGGGCCGAGCAGCCGCACGTCCGGGCGCGTATCCAGCCAGTCGAGAAACGGCTGCATCAGCTCCTGATCGGCCTGATGCAGCAGCGCCCGGACGCGCGCCGGCCGGTCGGCATCGGCCTGACCGCCGTGGTGGCGGTCGAGCGCATCGAAGTACTCTGCGATGCCGCGCGCCGCTGCCACCTGGGCATGGTCGGCACCGGCCGGCACCAGCCGCTTGCGCGGTTGATCGGCATTGAAGCCGTGGCCCTGGTTGGCCAGCTGCTCGGCCAGCGCCGGGCGTACCACCATCAGCCCCTGATGCGGACCGAAGGTCTTGTACAGCGAGAACAGGTAGATGTCGGCGCCCAGCGCGGTGACATCCGGCAGGCCGTGCGGTGCATACGACACGCCGTCGACCACGCTGATCACCCCGGCTTGCCGCAGCTGCGCGCAGATCGAGGCCACCGGATTCAGGTGCGCCAGCAGGTTCGAGCAGTGCGGGAACGCCACCAGCCGCGTGCGCGCATTCAGCAGCGCGGTCAGCGCATCCGGATCGAGCAGGCCGCTGGCCGGGTCCACCTGCCACTCGCGCACGGTGACGCCGAAGGCCGCCAGCCGCCGCCACGCGCCGCTGTTCGCCTCGTGATCCTGGTTGGTGACGATGATCTCGTCACCGGCCTGCAGCAGCGGCCGCACCGCCTGCGCCAGCACATAGGCGTTCTGCGAGGTCGACGGGCCGAAGTGCAGATGCTCCGCCGTCACGCCGAGATACGGCGCCAATGCCGCGTAGGCGGCATCCATCCACTCGCCGGCCTCGTGCGCCGCCGGATAGCGGTAATGCGGCTGCACCTTGAGCCGCCGGTAGTACTCGCCCAGCCGGTCGATCACCGTGCCGGCGGTGTACGAACCGCCGGCGTTCTCGCAGAACGCCGCATCGCGCAACGAGGGCTCGGAGAACGCGGGGAACTGGCTGCGGATGAAGGCGAGGTCGAGAGTGGGCATGGGGTAGAGGGCCGATGGAGATGCGCGACGTTCAGCGGTCTGGATCGCGCGCTCAATGCTGATCGAAAACCGGGTCGGCTGCTGCAGTTTGAGTGTGCCGGTCCAATTTGGCTTGGCCCTTCCTCGCTCCTCTGGGTGCAGCGTTTCGCGCTGTCGCGCGACTCACTTTCTTTGGCGCAAAGAAAGTAAGCAAAGAAAACAGGCCCTCGGCATGCCGTCGGATCGCGACAAGCAAAAGCGCGATCCGATGCCCTGCGCTTCTCGCGTCTGCCGGGGCACGCGATGACGGGCCATCCCTGGCCCGGCATCGCTTGATCGGCATCCATGCCGATCAGCACCGGCAGCCGCTGCGATGCTCGGCGCCGTGCAGAGGGCCGACATCAAAAGCTCAAGACAACTGCCAGGCCACAGCCAAATCAAAAGCCGGAAGCTGCCGCCAGAGCGCTTTTGATTTTGCTGGTGCGGTTGCTTCGGAAGTAGCTGTTGCTGTTGCCGTTGCGTTTGACGTTGTGAAGCGTCCTCGTTTTTCGAAGACACCTGCAGGTAGAGTTTCTTTGAACGAAG
>CAYPJK010000345.1:0-3805 GCA_964411025.1 uncultured Nevskia sp. | reverse complement strand
AAGCTGGCGGCGACCGGGCAGGCCGGGTCGTCGTAACGGCCGAACTGGGTCTGGCAGCGCTCCAGCGTCTGCGCGGTTTCGGTCAGGGCGATCCGGGCATCGCTGCGCCGCGCCTTGCGGACGCTGCCCTGGTAGGCGGGCAGGGCAATCGCCGCCAGGATGCCGACGATCACCAGCACCACCATCAGCTCGACCAGGGTCACGCCCCGCTGCGCAGGGCGGTTCATCGGATCTGCCGCCATGACAGGCGCCCGCCCGGCTCGACACCCGGCGGCGGCTCGAGGGTGGTGTCGATGCCGCCGGTGGTGCCGGAAGCCAGCTTCACCTCGAAGGCGCCGGCCGCGATGATCGCCGGCGTCTTGATGATGCCCTCCTTCGACTGCCGCCCGCTGACCACATAGCGCACGCCGCCGACCAGCACCTCGTCGCTGCTGTTGAACGCGGTATCGCGGTTCAGATCGAACGGCGTGGTGGCGCGCCGCGAACCGCTGATCGCGTCGATCTCCATCAGGAAGCTGTCGCCGCCGAAGCCGCAGGCAGCGGTGTTGGGGATCAGGGTGGTGAAGATGATCGCGCCGCCTCTGAGGATCGGCGTCGACACCTGGCGTTCGCCGGACGAGGGCAGGTCCAGGTACCAGCCGAGATCGCCGGTCGTGCGCGCGTTGTTGCTGGTCACGCGGACCTTCTCGGTGCGGCTGCCGAAGTCCTGCTGCAGCTCGGCGATCACGGTCTGCCGCAGCAGGCTGTTGCGGCTGCTCGGCCGGGTGCTGCCGTCGTCGCGGTCGACGATCGCGTAGAAGCTGTTGCCGATCGTGCCGGCGGTGTTGTCGGTCGCCGTGAAGTAGGAGCCGGTGCCGACATAGACCATGTAGCCACCGTCCGGCGCGATGCCCACTTCCGGCCGCGCGGTGATCGGCTGGCGGTTGCTCGCCGAGCAGGGGGCGGCGCTGCAGGCGGTGAACAGTGGCAGCGGCGCTGCTGCGGTGCCGAAGTCGAAGGCCCAGTTGGCGGCGTTGGCGTCGCGCACGTCGATCTTCCAGAGATTGCCCTTGAGATCGCCGGCATAGATCAGGTCGGTGATCCGGTCGCCGTCGGTGTCGACCGGGATCGGCGAGGACATGCCGTTGTCGCCGGCCACGAAGGTGTCGAACTTGCGGATGACATTGCCGTTGTCGAGATCGACGACGTACAGCACGGCCTTGCCGGCTGTGGAGTTGTAGCCGTTGCCAATCAGCGCCACCCACTTGCCGTTGGCCATCCGCGCGATCGACGCCTGCGGGTACGAGTAGCCGACGTCGGCATCGCTGCTTGCCGTGAATTCCCACAGCACCTGGCTGGTGCCGAAGCTCGCCGGGTCGGTGATGTCGAGCGCGAACACGCCCTTGCCGCCGCCGCCCAGCGTGCCGAGCAGCACGGTTTTCCAGTTGCCGTCGATGCGGGCATCGAGCACTCGCACCGCGCCGTCGACCAGGTAGCGGTGGTTGGTGTTGTAGGTCTGCGCGGTCAGCGGGCTGAGGCCGGCAAACACCGCGTTCGGTACGTAGGCGAGCAGCTCGTCGCCGTTGGCGGCCTTGAAGCCGTGCAGCATGCCGTCGTTGGCGCCGACGTAGAGCATCGCCGGCCGGTTCAGGTAGTTGCTGCTGGCGCGGAACGCGGTGTAGCTGCTGCCCTCGCTGCCGGGCAGGCGGCCGAAGCCGTAGTCCTGGCTGCCGGCGAACGCCGGATCGGAATTGACGATGTCGCCCAGCACCGTGGTGGCGCTGCGCTTGCGGAAGTTGCCGGCGGCCTCCCCTTCGTTGCTGCGGTCGCCTCTGAGCCAGGCCAGCCGCGCGCTGCCGAGGTTGTCGACGACGCCGTTGCCGTCCTGGTTCAGTGCCGCCTGCTGGCTGCTGTTGAGCTGCGACCACGCGAAGCTGCGGCCGCGGCTGCGCGAGGCCAGGTTCGGGTCGTAGGTCAGGATGTTGCGGCTGCCGGGCACCGGAATGCGGTTCGCCGCATCCCACAGCGGCGTGCCGACGCTGCCGTCGAGGTTGACCGGCAGTGCCAGCAGCTGGCCGCTCCAGTCGCCGGTCGCGAAGCGGGCCTGGTAGATCGAGGTGTCGGCGGTCAGCCGCGTGGAGTTGGTGGCGATCGATGCCGCCGCGCTGGTGCGCGAGGCGATGTCGTTCAGCGCCGCCTGCAGCGCGCTCTGCAGCTGCGCGGCGTTGTTGGCGGTGTACGACTTGCCGGCGCCGTACTCGGCGGCGTCCTGCAGCATCTGGTTGTTGATCGCCAGCCCGATCGAATAGGTCTGGATGCGCTGAATCTTGAAGTTGGCGTCCTGATAGCTGGTGCCGGTCAGGTCGTTGCCGGTGGTCTTGAGATCGGTGTCGTAGCCGAACTTGGCGAGGTCGTCGAGATACAGCGACCACGCTTCCATCGCCTCGGTGGTGCCGCTCTGGCCGCGAAAGCCGTCGGAGTAGCGCGGGAAAAACGGATAGCTCGAGGCGGTGGTCGACGGCGCCTTCGCGTCCCAGTTCGGCAGCGCCACGAAGCCGTTGGCGAGATCGTCCGGGTCGTTGGTCGGGAAGCTCGAGTCGTAGGTCGGGAAGCCGTCGGTGACCACGATCACGAAGTTCTTCTGGCAGCGGTACTGCACCGGGCTCGTGTAGCTGGTGCCGCTGTTGTAGTACGAACCCAGGCCGCGGAAATAGCGGGTGACTTCGTAGAACGTTTCGGCCAGCGGCGTGTTGCTGTCGGCGTTCAGGCCGCTGATCGCGTTGGTCACCGTGGTCGGGCTGCTGCCGCAGGCGGCCACCACCTTGCCGCCGGGGCCCTGGTCGCCGCCGGAGACCGGCGGATTGAAGCGGGCCAGGCCCCAGCGCAGGCTCGGATTGGCGGTGACGATGTTGGTCGCCACCGTCTTGGCAGCAGCCAGCCGGGTCACGGTCGGGATCGCCCCGGTGGTCAGGTTGCTGTTGCTCGCGTAGGTCTGGAACAGGTAGTTCAGGTAGTTGCCGGTATAGCGGGTGCTGGTGCCTTCCGGGGTCGGCAGCAGCAGGCACTTGGTGGTGCCGCCGCCGTTCAGGCGGCCGGCGCGGCGGCCGCTGGAGCAGCTGCCGGTGCCGATCAGATCCATGCCGACATTGCCGTCGGTCGGCAGCCAGCAGCGTGTGCTGCCGTTGCTGCCGCAGTTGCGCGGGCTCCAGTCGGCGTAGGTGACGGCCGGGTCGTAGCCATCGGCCCAGGTCATGTTCAGCGTGCTGCCGGAGTTGTCGAACAGCAGCATCACGTTCGGCGCCACCGAGGTCGACAGGAACAGCGGCTGGGTCGAGGCGGTGATCGCCGCCTGCGCGCTGCCGGCCAGCAGGCTGGAAACGGCGAGACTGCGGACGAACAGGCGCATGGTCGGCTTCCGGGCGGGGCGCATCAGCGCTTGAAGGTGGATTGCAGCAGCACCGCCGGGGCCGCCTGATTGGCGGTCGTCGCGCCCCAGGCGCGGGCGGTGATCCGGTAGATGATCCGTTCGCGGCGATCCTCGGCCGAATCGGCCTGCAGGCTTTCACCGGGCGAGGCTTCCTCGTCGCTGACGAGCTGCTCGATCAGGTATTCGCCGCGCGCCCGGTCGATCGGCGGCGGCGGCGCATCGGTCGTCACCGAGGCGCTGCGCCAGACCGGGTTGCGGGCATCGGCGGTGGTGCGCAGCCACAGCGGGCGGTAGCCGCTGGCTGCCGCGCTGCTGTCCGGCGGATCGGCCAGATAGAAGCCGGCCGCGCCGCTGCTGCCGACGGCCACGAACGCCGGCAGCATCGGCTGGCCGAGAATC
>CAYPJK010000344.1:0-3817 GCA_964411025.1 uncultured Nevskia sp. | reverse complement strand
AGGTGAAACAGAGCACGACCAAGCTCGTGTGGTGTGAGCGCTTCGCTGAGTCCCCGTTTGCGAAGCGCGTAGGGGTCGATGGCAGCCAGCGCCCGGCGCGCCTCATCATCCGCAGGCATCAATCCATGCCGGGTCAACGCGGCCAGGAACTGCTTCCTCCGCTTGAGCCAGCGGTCTCGCCGCCGGCGCATGCCGCGCGCCATTCTGCGGGCAACGGCGAGGGAGGCTTTGTCCTTGGGGTTGCGCCCATCGCGGAAGAGCCGAACGCCCAAACGAACTAAGCCGGTGGGCTCGTTGGCTTCGTTTAACGAAACGATGCACCAGCCTAGCGAATTGGCACCAAGATCGAGCCCCAGCCGATAGCGGATCGCTTTCTTTTTCATCAGACGCGTACTCTTCCGTGTGCGCTTGTGGAGTGCTTTCGTGGCCGATACTATGCATGTGCTAGCCGATTGGGAATTGCGTTCTTTCCGCTAACAAGTCGAAAGACACAAACTGAGAAACGGGGCCGCAAGGCCCCGTTTTTATTTCCGTGACTGGAATCGCACGGGAAACTCAGGCTGTGGGAGGCTTGCTTTACCGACTGCGGTGATCGCCAGCGCCGCGATACGCGGGAGAGGGCCAAAGGCAGCGGTCACGCCCGATTGATGCATGGATTTCTTGCTTGCGGTGCAACCGTCACTGCTGCCTGCGCCCCCGATACTTGCGGAGCGGGGTGGGCAGTAAGCCTGTCTGCTTCCAAGTTGTGCTCGCATAACCACGAAAGCCGGCTTGCGCCGGCTTTCGTCTACCCCGCAGCGGTGAAGCGGCGGCTTACTTCAGCTTCTTCGCCGCATCCTTCAGCAACTCGGCCTTGTCGGTCTTCTCCCACGAGAACGCGGTGAAGGTTTCGCCGTTCAGCGTCACTTCGTACGGCTTGCGGCCGAAGTGGCCGTAGCTGGCGGTGGCCTGGTACATCGGGTGGATCAGGTCGAGCATCTTGATGATGCCGCCCGGGCGCAGGTCGAAATGCGTGCGCACCAGCTTTTCCAGCGCTTCATCGCTGACCTTGCCGGTGCCGAAGCTGGTCACGAAGATCGAGGTTGGCTCGGCAACACCGATCGCGTACGACACCTGCACTTCGATCTTCGACGCAAGGCCGGCGGCGACGAGGTTCTTGGCGACATAGCGCGCGGCGTAGGCGGCCGAGCGATCGACCTTCGACGGGTCCTTGCCGGAGAACGCGCCGCCGCCGTGGCGGGCCCAGCCGCCGTAGCTGTCGACGATGATCTTGCGGCCAGTCAGGCCGCAGTCGCCGACCGGGCCGCCGATCACGAACTTGCCGGTCGGGTTGATGTGGAACTTGGTGGCCTTGGAAATCCACTTCTCCGGGATCACCGGCTTGATGATGGACTCCATGACCGCTTCACGCAGGTCCTTGAGCTTGATGTCGGGCGAGTGCTGGGTCGACAGCACCACGGCATCGACACCGACGGCGACGCCGTTCTCATAGCGCAGCGTGACCTGCGACTTGGCGTCCGGGCGCAGCCAGGCAAGCCCGCCCTTCTTGGCCTTGCGGATCTTGGCCTGCTGCTCGACGAGGCGGTGGCTGTAGTAGATCGGGGCCGGCATCAGTTCCTTGGTTTCGTCACAGGCGTAGCCGAACATCAGGCCCTGGTCGCCGGCGCCGATTTCCTCGGCGGCCTTCTCCTTCTTCTTGGTGCCGTCGACGCCCATCGCGATGTCGGGCGACTGCTTGCCGATGATGTTCAGGATGCCGCAGGTGGCGCCGTCGAAGCCGACGTCAGACGAGTTGTAGCCGACGTCGCTGATGACCTTGCGGACCAGCGCTTCGAGGTCGACCCAGGCCGAGGTGGTGACTTCGCCGGCGACGATCGCCACGCCGGTCTTGACCAGCGTTTCGCAGGCAACGCGGGCGCGCTTGTCCTGCGCGAGGATGGCGTCAAGCACGGCATCCGAGATCTGGTCGGCCAGCTTGTCCGGGTGGCCTTCGGACACCGATTCGGAAGTGAAGAGATAGCTGCTCGTGGCTTGAGTCACTGCGGGTTCCTCGTGTGATCGGGTCATGCGGATAAGCAGATAGCGTAAAGCAAGCCCCAAGGGGCTGCACCTGACGGCCTGCGGGGGATCGCTGGCTACAATGCGGCGCGGCGGCCCGGGCTGCTCGCCCCTGGCCCGCTGGCCTGATTGCCTGAAACCGGAGAGTTCCGATGGTCCAGACCCCGTCGACGATGCTGCCGCTCGGCACCCGCGCGCCTGCGTTCGAACTGCCGGACCCGGCGGCCGGCGTGACGCGCTCGCTGTCGTCGCTGCGCGGCGGCAGCGGCACGGTGGTGATGTTCATCTGCAATCACTGTCCGTATGTGATCCATGTGAAGGCGGAACTGGCGCGGCTGGCGCAGGACTACCAGCCGCGTGGCCTCGGTTTCGTCGCGATCTCCAGCAACGACGTCGAGCACTATCCGCAGGATGCGCCGGCGCTGATGCATGACTTTGCGACCGCTGCCGGCTTCAGTTTCCCGTATCTGTATGACGAAACGCAGGACGTGGCCCGCGCTTACCAGGCCGCCTGCACGCCGGATTTCTTCGTCTTCGATGCTGATCTGAAGCTGGTCTATCGAGGCCAGCTCGACGATCCGCGGCCCGGCAATGGCAAGCCGGTGACCGGCCACGCGATGCGGGCGGCGCTCGACGCGCTGCTGGCAGGGAAGGCGATCGCGGATGACCAGCAGCCGAGCGTTGGCTGCAATATCAAATGGAAGCGCGCCTGAAGCGCGACCCGCCTTGATCGTGTGACCGGACGCTGCAACGCCGATTGACGCAGTTCCCGCCTCACCCGATGCCCAACCTGCAGGAGCAGCCCATGACCGACGCGACGCCGACCCTGCAGTGCGACTACGCCGTGCTCGGCGGCGGCAGCGGCGGCATTGCCTCGGCACGTCGTGCCGCGCAGTACGGCGCGAAGGTCGTGCTGATCGAACCGGATCGCCTCGGCGGCACCTGCGTCAATGTCGGCTGCGTGCCCAAAAAGCTGATGTGGCATGCCGCGCAGATCGCCGGCGTGCTGGCCGATGCGCCGGGTTACGGCTTTTCGGCCGGCCCGCATCGCCACGACTGGGCAACGCTGGTGGCGCGCCGCGAGGCCTATGTTCGCCGTCTCAACGGCATCTATCGCGACGGTCTGAATAAGGATGGCGTGCAGTTGCTGAACGGCTACGGCCGGCTGCTGCCGGATGGCCGCGTGGCCTGCGGCGACGTGCGGATCGCCGCTCGCCACGTGCTGATTGCCACCGGTGGCCGGCCGCGGGTGCCGACCGTGCCCGGCGCCGAGCTCGGCATCGACTCCAACGGCTTCTTCGCGCTGACCGAACGGCCGGCATCGGTGGTGGTGGCCGGTGGCGGCTACATCGCAGTGGAACTGGCGGGTCTGCTGCAGGCGCTGGGTGCGGACGTGACACTGGTCGTGCGCGGCGAGCGGCTGCTGAATGCCTTCGACACGATGCTGGGCGAGGAGCTGCGGGCGGCCTGCAGCCACCACGGCATCACGCTGCGTTTTGGCCGCCAGGTCGTGTCGGTGGCGAAGCCCGACGAGGCGCTGCGGATCACGCTCGATGACGGCCAGGTACTGCGCAGCGAGGCCCTGATCTGGGCCACCGGCCGCCAGGCCAACACCGAGGGGCTGGGGCTGGCCGAGGCTGGAATCGCCGTCGATTCGTCGGGGCACGTGATCGTCGACGAGTGGCAGGACACGGGCCGGGCCGGCGTGCACGCGGTCGGCGATGTCTGTGGCCGGGTGCCGCTGACGCCGGTCGCGATC
>CAYPJK010000343.1:0-3834 GCA_964411025.1 uncultured Nevskia sp. | reverse complement strand
TCCGCAGGCTTTGCAGCGCCGCCTGCGCGTCCTGCGGCCGGTGGTCTTCCATCAGCCCGAGCGCGTTGCGGAAGCGCTCGTCGGCCGGCGGCTTGCCGTTGGCCGGCGGCGCCAGGATCGGCGCTGGCGTGGCGACCGGCACCGGCTCCGCCGCCTTGCGCGCCACCGGCGGCCGGCGCGCCGACGTGCTGCAGCCGGCCAGCAGCGCGGCGAGCGTCACTGCGACCACCGCCGTCTTAATGGATGGCGTCATAACGGTCCTCCAGACGCACGTTCTTGCCGTAGCGGGCCGGGGCGATCTCGCTGAGCGCGAGGCTGCTCTTGCGGACCCAGTCGTTCCAGACGCCCTGGCGCAGATAGGCCAGGTTCGCTTCATAGGCCTTCATGGCTTTCTCGTCGAAGGTGTTGGCCTGCTCCTCCAGCAGCAGCTGGTACTGCTCGCGCGCGTCGGCGCTCAGGCCGCCCGGCCGGTCGGACTGCAGGATGGCGCGGCCGAAATCGCGCCAGACCGTGGCCAGTTCATGGGTCGCCGCCGTGGTCACGTCGGCATAGCCGTAGGTCGCGGCCCGATCGAGCAGCTGCACGGCCGCCTCGATCGCCTTGCGGCGCATCGCCAGGCTCGCTTCCAGCGGCAGGCCGAGGCGCAGCCGCGCGGCTCGCGCCGCACCGGCCTGGCCGAGTTCCAGGTGGGCCTGCGCGGCGATCCGCCGGGCCGGCGTGTCGGCGGCCCCGGCGCTGTCCGGACCATCGGCATCGACGATCGCCTGCAGCCAGAACTGCTGGCGGGCCGGATCGCGCAACTGCTGGCGGGCGATCTCGGCCAGGCTGCGGCGCGCTTCCTGGGCGCGGTCGAGCGGCTGCGGATAGCGCTCGGCATAGCGTTCGAACTGGGCCGCTGCGGACCGGCTGTCGCCAGCCTTCTGGTAGTCCTGGGCCGCCAGCCACAGCGCCTCGCGGCGCAGATCGGCGGCCAGTGGCTCGCGCTCGGCCAGCTGGGCATAGACCGCCGCCGCGCGCGCCGGCTGCTGGTCGTGGCCGTAGACCACGGCCAGCTTCTTTTCGGCGTCCAGCGCCAGCGGATGCGCCGGGTGCTGGCTGCGGAACGCTTCGAGGCTGCGCGCGGCATTGCGCCAATCCTTCAGCTCGACCCAGGCGGAGGCGGCGTCGTAGTCGGCCGCCGCACGGATCTCGGCGTCCGGCACTACCGTGGCCACCCGCTGGAAGGCCAGCGCGGCGGCTTTCAGGTCGCCGCCTTCGCGGGCGACCACCGCCTGCTCGTAGATCGACCGCGCCAGCCGGTCGGCGACCGGCCGACGCTGCGGGTCCTGGGCCGGCAGCAGCTTCAGCAGATCGCCGTAGGCGCTTTCGGCGGCGGCGTACTGCTGCTGGCGGTAGCGGGCGTCGGCAACCACGCCGAGCATTTCGCGCCGCAGTTCCGGCGCTGCCGGCGGCCGCGCCGCCAGCACCCGGCTGGCGACCGTGAACGCCGCTTCGGTATCGCCAAGGCTCAGCAGATCGCCGGCGGCGCGGGTCAGGCTCGTCGCCCATTGCGGATGCGCCGGAAACTGATCGGCCAGGCGCAGCGAGGCGCGCACCGATTCGCGCAGCGCCGCGCTCCTGGCGGCATCGCGGCTGTCGCCGGCCAGCCGCTGCCAGGCCTGCACCGCCGCCAGCGCGGTGGCCGGCGACTGCGCCGAACCCTGGCTGCCCGGCAGCTCGTAGGCGGCACGCTCGTACTGGCGGGCGGCGGCTTCGACCTGGCCGCCGTCGAACAGCGCATCGGCCTGCAGCAGCGCCACCTGGGCGGCGTCGGGATCGTCCGGGAACAGGCTCAGGCGGCGGCCGTACCAGCCGGCGGCGGCGGCGAAATCGGCGTTGCGTGCGTCGGTCTCGGCCGCCGGTCGGGCCTGCGCACGGGCATGGTGATGGCGGGCCAGGTCACCGAGGTTGCCCTTCAGCGCTGCCAGCGCCTCGGCGCTCGGCGTCGCCGTGCCCCAGTACCCGCTGCCGGGTGCGTAGCGCGCGACGTAACCGGCCTTGGCAGCGACCAGCAGATCGGTGAAGCCGCCTTGCTGGTAGGCGGCCATCGCCCGCGTCTCGAACGCCGGCGCCAGAGGGTGCTGCGGATGGCGGGCGACGAACGCCAAGCAGGCATCGGCGGCTTCGGTGTAGCGCTGCTGATCGAGCAGCTGGCCGGCCAGCGCGCTGTACAGCAGCGTGGCGTAGCGCGGCTCGCCGCCAGCCTGCTGGAAGCGGCTGTTCAGGCTGCTGCCGCCGCCGAGCGCGGCCAGCGAGCGGCCGGTGACCTTCAGCACATCGCGCACCACTTCCGCCTGGGCCGGCTTCAGCGCCGCCAGCGCCGGCGCCGGATCGTCGAGCGTGCCGGGCGGCAGTTCGCGGTCGAGGATCGCGAAGAACGGTGTCAGGGCCTCGGCGTACTTGCCCTGCCGCACCAGCGCCCAGCCGAACTTGTACTGCACCGGCTCGAAGTACGGCGTCGACGGCCCCTGCGCCAGCACCTGCCGGTAGGCGGCCTCGGCCTCGGCGAAACGGTTGCGCTGGAACAGCAGTTCGCCGGCACGGAACAGGCCGTCCGGCGCGCGGAACGAATACGGATAGCCGGCGCCCAGCTGCTGCAGGCTGGCGATCGCCGCATCGACCTCGCCGACCGCCTGCTGGGCACGCGCCAGCTGGTAGAGCGCCCGGTCGTTGAGCGGGTAGTCCGGCGCTTCGCGCAGCAGCGCCTGGTACATCGCGATCGCCTTGCGCAGCACCGGCAGGTTCGGCTCGCCATCGACATCGGCCAGCTGTACGCGCAGGTCGGCGCCCCGGCGCAGCGCCTCGGCGCGGTTGGCGGCGCTGGTCGGGATTTCCAGGATGTGGTCGTACTGGGCAATGGCTGCCAGCGGGTTCGGCGGCACTTGCTGCTGCATGCCGGGACGCAGGATCGACGGCGTGCGCACCACGAAGCGGCCGTTGCGTTGCAGGCCGTTGGTCTCGGTGGTGGAGCCGACGGTGGGCACCGGATCGGCCGCCGTCGCGGCGGCGCTGCAGGCGGCCAGCGTCGCCGCGACCAGCGCCCGATGCAGGCGGGAAATGTTCATTTCGAGGCGACCTCGGCAATCCGGTCGTACAGCTGCACCAGCCCGAAGCGCGCTTCGACCAGCGACTGCTGCGCCTGCTTCTTGATCGCCAGCAGTTCGGTGAGCGCCAGCCGGTCGAGCTGCCGGCTCTGCTCGCGGATCGCGGCATCCAGCGCCGGCAGCAGGGCGTCGATCTGCGCCGCCAGCGCCTGCGCCTCCGGCGCCTCGAGCGCCAGCAGGCGGGCGCGCTGGCTGCGCAGCGCAGCGCCCGCTTCGTGGGCGTCCTGCAGCTGCACGAGGCGTTCGCGGAACGGCAGCTGCTGCAGCAGGGCTTCCAGGTGGAAGGTTTCCGAGGCATCGCCGATCGGCAGCACCCACCAGCGCGGGTCCGGCAGGCGATCGGCCAGTGCCCAGTGCCAGGCCTGCTCCGGCGGGCTGTCGAGCACGGGCGCGAGCAGCGGCGCACGGGCCAGCTCCGCCTTGGCCTTGTCGACGCGCGCGAGCAGATCGGTGAGCTGCTGGATCGCGCGGTTGTAGTAGTCCTGCGCCTGCACCTGGGCACCGAGTTCGGCCAGCGCCCAGGCGATCGCCACCTGCCCTTCCTGCACCGCCGGGTCGGTCGGGCCGCGGCCGATCAACTCGATCCACGGCACCAGCGCGGCGCGGATGGCGTTGCCGCGTTCCTCGGCCTCCATCACCCGCACGGCGTGGCGTGGCTCGCGGCCCGGGCGCGCGGCCTGCGGCTCGGCCT
>CAYPJK010000342.1:1198-3855 GCA_964411025.1 uncultured Nevskia sp. | reverse complement strand
GCCGGTCTCGCTAAGCTTCGACGTGCCGCATCCGGCGGCGCCCCGGCCGATGCGCGTGCGCAACTTCCGCTACTACGACTTCCTGATGGCCGGCACCGTCGCGGTGCTGCTGTGCTCCAACCTGATCGGCCCGGCCAAGGCCTGCGTGGTGAGCCTGCCGGTGATCGGCATCGTCACCTTCGGCGCCGGCAACCTGTTCTTCCCGGTCAGCTACATCTTCGGCGACGTGATGACCGAGGTGTACGGCTATGCCCGTGCCCGTCGCGCGATCTGGGCCGGCTTCGCGGCGATGATCTTCGCCACCACGATGAGCAGCATCATCCTGGCGATGCCGGCCAGCCCGACCTCCGACTACAACAAGGTGTTGCAGCCGGCGCTGGAAACGGTGTTCGGCAACACCTGGCGGATCGTGGTCGCCAGCATGCTGGCGTTCTGGGTCGGCGACTTCGTCAATTCCTTCGTGATGGCGCGGATGAAGGTCTGGAGCCAGGGCCGGCACCTGTGGATGCGCACCATCGGCTCGACGATCTGCGGGCAATCGATCGACAGCCTGCTGTTCTACCCGGTGGCGTTCTTCGGCATCCTGGACAACGCCACGCTCGCCTCGCTGATGGCGTTCAACGTGCTGTTCAAGATCGGCGTCGAGGTGCTGTTCACGCCGGCCACCTACTGGGTGGTGCATGCGCTGAAGCGCGCCGAGGGCGTCGACACCTACGACACCCACACCTCGTTCTCGCCGTTCTCGCTGAAGGACGAAGGCGAGTCGCGCCGGATCGACTGACGGTGACGGCGTTCAGCTGCGGTTCGGTCAGGGGCTGCAACAGTCCGGGCCGGTCCCGACTGCCGGAAACGCCGATGCTGACCCGTCTCTACCTGTCCTTCCTCGCCGCCTTCGTCGCACTGCTGCTGGCCGGCGCCGCCCGTGCCGCCGGCAGCGCCACGGTGGTGGCAGGCGACAATCTGAACGATCCCGCCGCCACCTCGGTGCGCTCGCGGATCGAGTTCGATACGCCGGATCGCGTGCGCGTGCAGGCCGACCGCGGTGTCGAAGGCTACCTGCTGGTGCGCGATGGTCACGCGTACGCGGTGGCCGATCTGAACGGCCAGCCGATGGTCTTCGACTACGCGCAGACCATGGCGCAGTTCGGCGGCCTGGCGCGCAGCCTGGCGCCGCGCAGCCTGGTCACCGACGGCCGCTTCGTCAGCCTGACCGGGCCCGGCCGCAGCGAAACCATCGCCGGCCTCAGCGGCCGCGTCTGGCTGCTGACCACGGTCAACAAGGCCGGTCACGAACGCCGGGACGAACTGGTGCTGACCGCCGACCCGCGCGTACGCGAGCTGACCGATGCGCTGCTGGCCACCGGCCGCATCGTCGCCAAGGCGTTTCCCGAACTCGATGCCGAGGCCAACGAGCAGCTGGCCGCCGAGTTGCGCAAGCGCGGCACCGGCCTGCTGCGGATCGGCAACAGCTTCCTGCTTGAACGGCTCGATCCGGCCCGCCCGGCCGCGCCACGCTTTACGCTGCCGTCCGAGCCGATGGTGCTGCCGGATCTCGGCGGTCTGTTCGGCCGCTGATATCCGGCTTCAGAAGAACGCCATCGTCCGCACTTCGATGCTTTCGCGCGGCCGGGCATCGGGCCGCGTGTCCGGGTGCTCGAAGGCGCTGTGGAACATGAACCGGGCGCGGCCGTCGGTCGCCGAGTCGTAGGTTTTCAGCAGCAGCGCCTGCGCGGCCGTCATGCCGGGGAAGTAGACCCAGCGATGCGCCGGATTCGGCCGCATCACGTGGATTTCGCCGGTGCGCTCGCGGTACTTCAGATCCATCAGCAGCAGGTCGTCCGGCGCCTGCGTCGTCGCATCGCACATCGCCAGCGGCAGTTCCTCGACCGGCGCATACAGCGGCTTCCAGACGTTGTAGAACGCCACGCGGCGCGTCAGCAGCCCGTCCGCCTCGTCCGGCAGCAGATCGCGCAGCCGCTGCGGGCCGCTGCGCTCGGTGTAGTCGCTGTGCACCAGCAGCACCGCCGGTCGCTGCACGGTGGTCTGCACGCTCAGGTCGTCGGCCGGCATCCGGCGGCGGATGGTGTGATCGAACACCACCACGCGGCGCGCGCCGCTGTGCTGCCGGACATGCTCGACGACCTGCGCGTAATAGGCTGCGGTCACCGCCGCATCGTCGTCGAAGGCGGTGAAGCCGGCCGGGAAATCGTGGATCTCGAAGCCTTCGCGGTCGGCGCTGAAGCGGTCCGCCTGCAGCCAGCCGTCATGGATCGGCACGGTGCGCGCCTCGCTGCCCGGCGGATTGCGGTCGACTTCGCCGTCCGGCTCGTAGAACCAGGTGTTCAGCCGGCGGCCGTTGTCGGCGCTGTAATGCAGGGTGGCGACGATCGGGGCGGAAACGGTCATCGGCGGGCGGTTCCGGAAAGGTTCAGGCCGATGGTTGCCGGGCCGGCGCGGCCCGGCAAGGGGGACGCGCCCGTCCCGCCGCCGTCAGTTCGACTTGCGCCGCGGCCGCGCCTTCGGCATCAGCTTCAGCACCGGCTCGTCGCCGCCGGACAGACCGGGCACGACGACCACGCCGGCTTCGGCCAGCATCCGCAGCTGCGCGCTGATCGCATCGCTCGCGCAGCCCCAGTCAGAGGAACTCGCGAAGCAGA
>CAYPJK010000342.1:0-1188 GCA_964411025.1 uncultured Nevskia sp. | reverse complement strand
CGCAGGTAGCGGCCATCGTCCTGCAGCAGCCAGCTCTGCGCGGTATCGGCGAGATAGGTTTCCAGGTGCTCGCGCACGCGGCCACTGATTTCCGGATCGCGCAGCGGGAAGGCGATTTCGACACGGCGCAGCAGGTTGCGCTCCATCCAGTCGGCGCTCGACAGCCAGATCTCGTCGCGGCCGCCGTTGTGGAACCAGAACGCCCGCTGGTGTTCGAGGAAGCGGCCGACCACCGAGCGCACCCGGATGTTGTCCGACAGTCCCGGCACGCCGGGCCGCAGCGAACACATGCCGCGCACGATGAGATCGATCTGCACGCCGGCCTGCGAGGCCTCGTACAGTGTCTTGATGGTTTCCGGCTCGACCAGACCGTTCATCTTCGCCACGATCCGCGCCGGCCGGCCCTCCAGCGCCTGCCGGCGCTCATGGTCGATGCGCTCGCGGATGCCGGTGGCCAGCGTGAACGGCGCCTGCAGCAGGCGGGTCAAGGCCGGCACCTTGCCGAGGCTGGTCAGCTGCAGGAACACGTTGTGGACGTCGCGGCAGATTTCGGCGTCGGCCGTCAGCAGGCCGTAATCGGTGTACATCCGCGCGGTGCGCGGGTGGTAGTTGCCGGTGCCGAGGTGCGCGTAATGGCGCAGGCCGCTGTCCTCGCGCCGGACGATCAGCATCATCTTCGCGTGCGTCTTGTAGCCGACCACGCCGTAGACGACGTGAGCGCCGACGTCCTGCAGCGCCTCGGCCAGGCTGATGTTGTCGGCCTCGTCGAAGCGCGCCATCAGCTCGACCACCACGGTCACTTCCTTGCCGGCCCGGGCGGCCTGGATCAGCGCCTCGGCGACCGCACTCTTGGCGCCGGTGCGGTACAGCGTCTGCTTGATCGCCAGCACGTTGGGGTCTTTCGCGGCCTGGCGCAGCAGCTCCAGCACCGGCGCAAAGGAATCGTAGGGATGCTGCAGCAGCCGGTCCTTCTCGCGCATCGCCGCGAACAGGTCGCCGGCCAGCGGCTTGGGCACGCGCGGCGTGAACGGCGGGTCCTTGAGATCGGCGCGGTCGATCAGATCCGGCACGGTCAGCAGCCGCATCAGGTTGACCGGGCCGTTGCAGGGGTAGATGTCGGCGTTCGACAGATTCAGCTCGTCGGCCAGGTAGCGGATCAGCTCTTCCGGGCAGTTGTGCGCCACTTCC
>CAYPJK010000341.1:0-3855 GCA_964411025.1 uncultured Nevskia sp. | reverse complement strand
GCTGGGTGCCGGCGCCACGCTGGGCCGCTCGTCCGGCAACCTGAAGGGCTTTCTCGATCTGATCGACGGGCTGGCCCGCGACGGCGCCAACCTGAAGCTGGCCGAGCTGATGAAGCTGACCATCGAGCGCTCGGGGCTGAAGGAGCACTACAAGAAGGACAAGGGCGAGCAGGCCGAGGCGCGGCTCGACAACCTCGATGAACTGGTCAACGCCGCGCGCGGCTTCGAGCGGCCGCCGGAGGACGAGGGCCTCGACCCGCTGAACGCCTTCCTGGCCAATGCCGCGCTGGAAGCCGGCGAGCGGCAGGCCGGAATCGGGGAGGATTGCGTGCAGCTGATGACGCTGCACTCGGCCAAGGGTCTGGAATTCCCGGTGGTGTTTCTGGTCGGCATGGAGAACGGTCTGTTCCCGAGCCAGCGCGCTGTCGACGGCGGCAGTCTGGAAGAGGAGCGGCGGCTGGCCTATGTCGGCGTGACCCGCGCGCGCCAGCAGCTGTACCTGACCTATGCCGAGGTTCGGCGCATCCACGGTCAGGAGCAGATCGGCATGCCGTCGATGTTCCTCAAGGAAATCCCGGCCGAGACGGTGGTCGAAACCCGGCCGCGCGCCGGCATCCTGCGGCCGTCCTATGGCGGCCCGTCGTCCGGCGGCAGCGGCTACGGCGGAGGCAGTTCCTACGGCGGCTATGGCGGCGGCAGTCGCTATGCCCGCGCGGCCGACGTGCCGCCGGCCCGCACCAAGATGAATCAGGCGACGACCGGCGAAGGCCCGGGCGGCTTCCGGCTGGGCGATCGCGTGCGCCACGCCAAGTTCGGCGAAGGCACGATCCTGAGCTTCGACGGCGATGCCGATCGCACCCGCATCGAGATCAAGTTCCGCGACGCCGGCACCAAATGGCTGATGCTGTCCTACGCGCATCTGGAGAAGTTATGAACGCCACCGTCATCTGGGTGCTGGTGCTGGTCGTCGTGCTGATCGTCGGGCCGTTCGCCACGCTGCGGGCGGTATCGCACTACAAGGCGCGGCGCCTGTCGGTGAGGAAGCCCCCGACCGATGACGACAATCCCGATGATCCTGACAAGCCGCGCGGGTTCTGGTGAGGCAGCGCACGCCGGCGTCGCCGGCTGACGGCAGCAAGGGTTCGGCGGAATACTGGGGGCACTGCACGCCACGGTCGTTTTCCGAATGCCTTCAACCCGCCTGACCGAGCCCGAAGCGCCGTCCCGACAAGCCGGCCGCCGTTATTACGCGGGCGTCAGCGGCATCACGCTGGCGCTGACCTTGTGGAGCTTTTCCGACAACCTGCTGTGGAACGTCGGCCAGCCGAGCAATCGTGATCCGCTGCGGGTGATCCACGGCCTGTTCACGCTCGGCTGGATGCTGCTGTTCTTCGCGCAGGCGGCGCTGATCCGGGCGGGCCACGGGCGCTTGCACCGTCGCCTCGGCCTCGTCGGTGTTGCCGTGGCAGCCGGCACCACGCTGAGCACGGCCTGGCTGTTCGTGGTGGTCTGGAAGGGCTGGACGGCGATGCCCGATTACCTGCAGGCGAACCGGCTGCTGCTGGTCGTCTACGCGGCGCTGGTCACGCTCGGCTTCCGTGCGCGGCGCCGGCCGGACCATCACCGACGCTATCTGCTGCTGGCCACGCTATGCATGATGGAGCCGGTGCTGTCGCGCGCATTCGATCCACTGGCGCCGCTGCTGGACCCGCTGCCCGCAGCGCAGGTCGACGCCGCCTGGTGGCTGTTCTTCGTCATCACCTGGTCCGGCCTGTTCCTGTCGTCGTGGCTGCACGACTGGTCCTGCGAGCGGCGCATTCATCCGGCCACGCTGCGCGGCAGCGCCGCCGTAGCGCTGGCATGGTTCGTCGTCTGGCTGCTGTGATCCGGATGCGCTGCAGGCGTCGCCGGCCTCCCGGGAACCGCTGATGGCGCGCGCTGCCGCACGGCTGCTCGACGCGCCGGACCGACCATTTCATCAAGCGCCGCTGCGCCGCCGGTGTCTGCAAACCGGGCTGACGGCGCCGTCCGCGTGATCTGCCGCTGAAACGTGAACGACCCTACAAGTAGCGAAATGTCATTCCTCGCGGTTAACATCAAATTCCTTAACACGCTGTACCTCGGGGGAAGATGAATATGAACAAGTACCTGCGTTCCGCTACCAAGGCGCTGATCGGCGCAACCATGCTCGCCGGCGTGATCGGCACCGAAGCCATGGCCGTCGATTCGATGGCCGATTGCCGCCCGGGTGGCCCGATGGAGCCGCTGCTGGCACCGGCCGCCGTGGTCAGCAAGGACGTCGCCGGCATCTGCCTGCTGTGCGGTGTCGACAACCCGGGCAACGTGGTCGACCGTACCCGCAGCACCTTCGCGACGCTGCGGACGACGGTCGGCGTTGCGTCGGCGGTGTCGCTCGGCGTCACCGATACGGCCACCCGCTACATCGCCGGCCCGCTGCTGCCGCGGCGCGTGGGCGTGGTGATCCGCAATCCGGATTCGGTGCTGACCGCCGACCTGCTGCGCGGTGCCACGGTCACCACCAGCCTGAACGGCGTCGATCGCCAGACCTTCGCGGTCGGCGGCCTGCTGAAGCTTGACCTGCTCGGCCTGCTGAACTCCAAGGATCTGGCGCTGCTCGGCGGCGTGGCCACGGCCGATTTCGACGCCGTGCGCATCACCTACGGCTCGGTCGTCCGCGCGCTGAACTCGCTGAAGGTCTACGGCGTCTGCGTGCAGAACTGATCGTCG
Organism: uncultured Nevskia sp.; assembly: GCA_964411025.1. Lineage (GTDB taxonomy): Bacteria > Pseudomonadota > Gammaproteobacteria > Nevskiales > Nevskiaceae > Nevskia. Next base: position 1,107 of record CAYPJK010000341.1, on the reverse strand, counting down.
ACTGAGGTTCGCGGGGCCATCGCCCGCCGTGCGCAAGCACGGCGGGCGATGTCGTTTCCAGGGCCGGCGACGCGGGTGCGGCGTCGACCTTGATCTCGGCCGCGCAACACCCACCTCTGTCCGATGATCTGGACTGAAGGCTTCATTGCGTTCGTGACCGGCCTGCTGGCCGTGGTGCTGCTGCTCACCGCCTGGCGACGGCAGCAGGCGCGGCGGCGGCGCGAGCTGGCACCGTTCCGGCCGGAATGGCGGGCGCGGCTGGAGCGCCGAATGGGGCCGCTACTGCAGCGGCTGACGCCGGAGCAGCGTCGGCTGCACGAGCGGCGGGTTGTCGAGTTCCTGGCCGATATCCGAATCAAGGGCTGCAATGGCTTCCTGGTCACCGACGAGGTCCGGCTGCTGATTGCCGGCATGGCCTGCCTGATGCTGCTCCGGCCCGATGCCTACGTGTTTCGCGGCCTGCGCACGGTGCTGGTCTATCCGCGCGCGTTCTGGGTGCGCCACCAGGAGCCGGACGAGCTCGGGCTGGTCAGCGACGAACCCGAGCTGCGGCTCGGCGAATCCTGGAACGGCGAGCGGGTGATCCTGAGCTGGGAAGACGTCGAGGCGGCGCTGGCCGGCGATGCGGTCAATGTGCTGGTGCACGAGTTCGCCCATCAGCTCGATGCCGAGAATCCGGAGACCGAAGGCGCGCCGCTGCTGCCCGATTACACGCGCTGGTCGAAAGTGATGCTGCGCGAGTACCGGCAGCTTGAACGGCGCTCCTCGCAGGTGCTCGACGACTACGGCCTGGAAGGGCCGACCGAGTTCTTCGCCGTGGCCACCGAAGCCTATTTCCAGCGCGGCACCGAGCTGCGGCTGCTGCACCCGGAGCTGTACGGGCTGCTGCGCGACTACTACCGGATCGAGACTTCGGACTGACGGCAGCCGTCAGTCGCGTCGGGCAAGCTCGCGCGCCAGCTGTCTCCGATCCAGCGCCCGCTCCCAGCCGGCGACGATGATCGTGGCCACACCGTTGCCGATCAGGTTGGTCAGCGCCCGCGCTTCGCTCATGAAGCGGTCGATGCCGAGGATCAGCGCCTGCCCGGCAACCGGTACCGAAGGCAC
>CAYPJK010000340.1:1079-3858 GCA_964411025.1 uncultured Nevskia sp. | reverse complement strand
GGCAGTCCGCGACGCCGGGCTGCCATCGACGACCCGGGCCTTGAGCGCGGCGAAATCGCCGCCGCGCGCGCTGATCGCGGCGATTTCCGGATAGAACTGCGCGCGCGTGCGTTCCAGCGAGATGCGACCCAGCTCGGCGCCGCTGCTGGCCAGTACCACATAGCTGGGCAGACCCTTGGCGCCGAACTGCTTCATCCAATGGGCGCCGGCCGGGGAATCGGCATCGAGCGACACGATCACCGCCTGCTTCTGCAGCCGCTGCCACTCCGGCCCGTTCTTGACGTTTTTCGCCATGAAGTAGCAGGAGTAGCACCAGGGCGCGTAGAAATCGACGATCACCGGCACGCTGCGCTGCTTCGCCTCGGCCAGCGCCTCGTCGATCGGCGTGCTCAGCTCGTCACCCTGCGCTGCGGCCGCCACTGCCAGCAGCAGCGCGGCGGCCAGCGCCCTACTGCAGCGGCGGAAGATCGGCAGGTGCGCCCTTCGGCGGCTGGTCGGTGTAGACGATGCGGACATTGAAGGCCTTCCCGGTTTTGTCATCGTGCATGTTGGACACGCCGCGATACTCGAGCAAATACCGGGTTTTCACTTCGTAAGTCAGATCGAGGCGATCGACGAACAGCCGCAGCAGCGAATCCGGCTCGACCAGCAGCTGGATCGCCGGCTTGCCGTCGAACGTGGTGTCGCCCACTTTCTTGCAGCGGAAGCTGTAGCTGTCGAGCTGGCCGGCAACGCCGAAATCGAAGCGCAGCGTCTCGCCTTTCTGCAGGCGGTCGAAGTTGGCGACGATGGCGCTGTGGAAGCCGGAATCCGCACCCATGCCCGGCGTCTTCATAATCACCTTGGTCCTGGTCTTGCCGTCGGCGGTCTTCAGCATCGTGTAGCGGTCGGCCTGCACGTCGGTGATCGCCTCGACATAGCCTTCCTTGAAGATTTCCAGCTTCATCAGCGGGATCTGCGGGTCCTTGCGCAGATCGAGCGTCTTGGCGGCGATCTTGTGGCCGCTCGGGTCGTAGTAGTCGATCGAGCCGTCCAGCCAGCGGAAACCGTCGACGTTCTGGCGATGCACTTCGGTGTAGCGATAGGCGCCGGTCTTCAGGTCGAAGGCGTAGCCTCGGAAGCGGTGATCGGCTGCATGGGCGGTGCCGGTCACGGCGGCGGCGATCAGCAGGGCAGCGACAGCGGAACGTGCGGACGTCATGGCGAACAGGGGCTCGAAGGGGACGCGGGTGGGACCGCAGCAGCGATGCCGAATTCCGCTGCACGGAACGATTCGGGCGGCATGCCGCGGGCGGCCAGCGCGGCGGCGAGATCGGCCACCGGCTGGGTTTGGCCGTCGTCGGCCAGCCGGAAGGTGCCGTAGTGAATGCCGAAGCTGCGCGCCGCCGCGAGATCGACATGCGCCTGCACGGCTTCGGCCGGATCGACGTGCTGGTAGGCGGTCAGCCAGCGCGGCAGATAGGCACCGATCGGCAGCAGGGCCGCGCGCATCGCGCCGTCGAGCGCGCGGGCGGCCGCAAAGTGCGGCCCGAAGCCGGTGTCGCCGGCGATCTAGCCGGGTCCGCCGCGGGTGCCGATCACATAGGCCAGCCAGAAGCTTCGGTTGCGATCGCCCGGCACGCTGCGGGTAGACCAGTGCTGCGCCGGCGCGGCGTGGATCGCGCAGCCGTTCGGCAACGCGTACGACTGCCACCAGTCCAGTTCCACCACCTTCGCGTAGCCGCGCTGGCGCAGCCGGTCGCCATCGCCCGGCGGTACCAGGAACAGCGGCTGGTGGGCGGCATTCAGGCGGTCGAGCGTCGGCAGGTCGAAATGGTCGTAATGGTTGTGGCTGATGAGCACCACGTCGATCGGCGGCAGATCATCGAAGGCGATCGCCGGCGGCCGGTAGCGGCGCGGACCGGCGAACGACACCGGGCTGGCCCGCTCGGAGAAGATCGGGTCGGTCAGGATGTTCTGGCCGTCGGCCTGCACCAGCACGGTCGCGTGGTTGATGAAGGTGATGGATAGCGCGCCGTCCGCCACCTGCGCCGCCGGCTTCGGCCCAGGGGCGATGGTCAGGTCGCGAATCCAGATGCCGGGCTCAGACTCGCGCCAATACCGGAACAGGTCCAGCAAGCCGATCTCGAACGGGGCCGGTGTCAGAAAGCGCTCGCCGTCGAAGTGGTCGGTTTTCGGGCCCGGCCAGCGGGTGCTGCCGCAGCCCGCGAGCACCGCCGCCAGTGCCACCGCTGCGGCCATCGCCACGGCGCCGGCGCGGCGGACGGTCACGGGCGCTTCGAGAACAGGTAGTGGCCCACGCCCCACTCGTTGCCGTTGGCATAGCCGAAGAGTTCGGCCACCGCCATGTAGAACATCCGCCAGCGCTGCACCCAGACGGCGGCATCGCGCTCGCCGTAGCCGTCCTTGAAGATCGCCAGGATCGCGTCGCGGTTGGCATCCATGCCGGCCAGCCAGTGGTTCGAGGTCTTTTCGTAGTGCCGGCCGTCCACCCACCACTGGCGCTCCAGCCGCACGTGATCCTGGAAGTTCAGCAGCAGGTTTTCGCTCGGCATCGTGCCGCCGGTGAAGAAATACTTCGACATCCAGTCGTCCTCGCCCTTCACCTCGAAGTGATAGGCCAGCAGCTTGTGGACGAAGATGTGGATGAACAGCCGGGCCTCCGGCTTCATCCAGCGGCTGACCTTTTCCAGCAGCAGGCCGTAGTTCTTCATGTGCTCGAACATCTCGATCGACATCACCCGATCGAAGCCGGCCTCGATGCCCTGCGCCGGGAAAT
>CAYPJK010000340.1:0-1069 GCA_964411025.1 uncultured Nevskia sp. | reverse complement strand
GGTGAGAATGGTCAGGTTGCGATAGCCGCGGTCGCCGGCGCGCTTCTGGATGAACTCGCGCTGGCCGTTGGAATTGGACAGGCCGACGATCTGCGCATTCGGATAGTGCTCCGCCAGCCACAGGCTCAACGAGCCCCAGCCGCAGCCGAGATCGAGAATCCGCATGCCATCGCGCAGGCCGGCGCGCTCCGCGTACAGCGCAAACATCTTGTCCTCAGCCTCGGCCAGCGTTTCGTCGCCGTTCGGGTAATAGGCGCAGGAATACTTCAGGCGCGGCCCGAGGTGGGCGTGGAAGAACGCCGCCGGCACCTCGTAGTGCTGCTCGTTGGCGGCACCGGTCTCCACCGCGATCGGGCTGGCGCGCAGTTCGTCGACGAAGGCGTTGAAGCGCTGGCTGCGGGTTTCGCCGTCCTGGTTGGCCTCGTCGACCAGCCGCCGCTTCATCAGCTGGCGCATCCCCCAGCGGGACAGGGAATCGGGGATCAGGCCTTTTTCGCAGAGATCAATGACGGTCATGCCGGGGGTTTCGGGACGGGAAAGGGACAGGCAGGCCGCCGTTCAGGGTTTCGGCGGCCACGGGATGAAGACGCTGGTGCGGCGCATGTAGTCGGCATAGCCAGGCCGCGAGTTCACCAGATGGGCTTCGAGGATCGGCACGCCGCTCATCTTCAGCAGCAGCCAGGCCATCATCGCTGCCGGCAGGATCGCCACCCACCAGTAGGCGCTGCCGATCGCCAGCGGCAGATAGGCGATCCAGTGCAGGCTCTCGAAGAAATAGTTCGGATGCCGCGAATAACGCCACAGGCCGCGGTTCATCACCTGGCCCTTGGTCGAGGGGTCGGTGCGGAAGCGCTCCATCTGCGCGTCGGCCACCGATTCGCCGATCACCGCGACCAGCCAGATGGCGACGCCGAGTCCCAGCGCCGTGACGTGGCTGTCACCCGGGCGATACGCCACGACCAGAAAGCCGATCGACAGCGCCCAGGCCCCCAGCGCCTGGAACTGGAAGAACCAGAACATGGTGAAGTTCGCCTTCGCGCCCCATTCGACGCGGAACTTCGCGGAACGG
>CAYPJK010000339.1:0-3880 GCA_964411025.1 uncultured Nevskia sp. | reverse complement strand
CGCGGTGGCGGATGCCGTGCCGGGCGCCACTGTCGAGGCCACGGCGTCGATGGCCGACCTGCTGGCCGCGCTGGAACGGCAGCCGGACTGCGATCTGGTGCTGCTCGACCTGCGGATGCCCGGCAGCAGCGGCTTTTCCTCGCTGATCCAGCTCCGCGGGCTACGTCCGGACGTGCCGGTGGCGATCGTCTCGGGGGAGGAAAACCCGCTGGTGGTGCGCCGGGCGATCGATTTCGGCGCCTGCGGCTACATTCCGAAATCGGCCTCGCTGGCGATGATCGGCGATGCCATCCGGGCGCTGCTCGACGGCAACGAATGGCTGCCCGAGGGGCTGGCCGAGGCGGTTGACCAGGGCGCGGCCGAACAGGCGCTGACCCGCCAGATCGCGACCCTGACGCCGCAGCAGTTCAAGGTGCTGATGGCGCTGGCCGATGGCCGGCTGAACAAGCAGATCGGCTACGAGCTGAATGTCACCGAAGCCACCGTCAAGGCGCACGTCACGGCGATCCTGCGCAAGCTCGGCCTGTACCGCCGCACCCAGGCGGCGCTGCTGGCGCGGCGGCTGCTCGACGCCAGCGCCGACACCCTGACGCCGCCGCTGGACAGCACTCAGTCGGACATCGGCGACGACGACTGAACGTCGCCATCGGCGGCGTCGGCGTCGGCCGTGTCGGCGTCGCGGATACGGATCGTGCGGCTCATCAGCGCCCGCAGCGCCGCCGGCTTCACCGGCTTCGGCAAGCGCGCGTGACCGGCCGCCGCGGCGGCATTGCGGGCCGCTTCGGTCGGGTCGGCGGTCAGCACGATGGCGGGCACCGCCACGCCCCAGCGCTGGCGCAGCGCGGCCATCAGCGTGATGCCGTCCGGCCCTTCGCCGAGGTGGAAATCGATCAGCGCCAGATCCGGCACTTCCTCGCCGGCGGCAGCGCGGGCCTGCGCTTCCTCGGCATTGCGGGCGGTCACCACCCGGCAGCCCCAGCGGCCCAGCAGCGCGCGCAGCGCATCCAGCGTGGCTTCCTCGTTGTCGAGACAGAACACCAGCCGGCCATGCAGGCGATCGGTGGAACGCGCCACCGGCGCCGGCCGCAGCGGCGCCACCGAGGCGCGGTCGCCGACCGGTACGCGGATCGAGAAGCTGCTGCCGCGCCCGGGTACCGAGCGCAGTTGCAGCCGGTGCTGCAGCAGCCGTGACAGGCGGTCGGCGATCGACAGTCCGAGCCCGAGGCCGTGGTCGAAATCGCGGCCCACTTCCAGTCGCCGGAACTCCTCGAAGATCTCCGGCTGGCGTTCTGCCGGAATGCCCGGCCCGGTGTCGATGACGGCGATCTCCAGCGTGTCGCCGCGCCGCCGGCAGCCCAGCAGCACATGACCGCTGCGGGTGTAGCGCACGGCGTTGGACAGGAAGTTCTGCAGGATCCGGCGCAGCAGCGCCGGATCGGTCTCGACGATCGCCGACGACGGCACGAAGCGGAATTCCAGGCCACGTGCCCGGGCCAGCGCCGAACATTCGTTGGCCAGCGGCGCCAGCACCCGGTCGACCGGAAAATGCTCGCGGCGCACCGGCTGCGCGTCGGCATCTAGACGGGAGATATCGAGCAGTGCGCTGATCAGGTTCTCCGCTGCGTGCAGCGCGCTTTCCACCTGCCCGACCACCCGCGCGGTGTCGGCCGGCACCGCGTCGCGGTCGATCGAGGTCACGAACAGCCTTGCGGCGTTCAGCGGCTGCACGAGGTCGTGGGTGACGGTGGCCAGGAAGCGGGACTTCGCGCGGTTGGCGCGCTCGGCAGCGCCGCGCGCTTCCTCCAGCGCCGCCGTGCGCTCGCCGACCCGTTCCTCGAGCTGCTCGTTGACCGCTTCCAGCGCGGCTTGCGCCTGCTTGTAGGCGGTGACGTCGGAATAGCTGGTGACATAGCCGCCGCCGCTCATCGGGCTGCCGCGCACCTCGATGACCCGGCCGTCCGGCATCAGGCGTTCGTGACTGTTCGGCGTACCGGCGCGCAGATGGGCGATGCGCCGCTCGACCTGGGTGTCGATGTCGCCGGGGCCCAGCAGGCCGCGCTCGGCGTTGTAGCGGAACACCTCGGCGATCGGCCGGCCGACCTTGATCAGGCCGTCCGGGTAATCGAGCATTTCCAGATAGCGCCGGTTCCAGCCGACCAGGCACAGGTCCTTGTCGACCACCGATACGCCCTGCGACAGATGCTCCAGCGAGGCCCGCAGCAGTTCACGGTTGAACTGGATCTCGTGCGCGGTCTCGTCGAGCAGGCGAATCACGTCCTCCAGCTGCATGTCGCGGCCGCCGAGCGCCGAACCGAGCACCAGGCGGGCACTGGACGCGCCGAGCGCACCCGACAGCAGCAGCTCGACATGGCGGGCCTGCTCGGACGACACCCGATCGTCCGGCTTCGGTGCCGGCCGGCCGAGCCGGCGGGCGTGCAGCTCCAGTTCGCTGCGCGCGCGGTCGGCCCCGAAGAAGCGCTCCAGCAGCACCACCAGATCGCCGACGGTGGCAGCGATGCGGGTCGGCGATTCGCGCACCGCGCGCACCGCCGACGGCACATCGAGGAAGCGGCCGGCCTGCAGGCGCTCGCGCAACCCGGCCTTGAATGCCAGCGGCACCAGCAGATAGGCCAGCGTGTTGACGCCGAGACTCCACAAGGTGCCGTGGGTGATGTCGTCGACACCGCTCAGTCCGAACAGTGCCTGCGGCCGCAGCCAGGCCAGGCCGAAAGGCCCGTCGGCGAGCAGCGCGCTGTTGCCGGTGGCCAGCAGCGCCGGCAGCAGCAGCGTGTAGGTCCAGAGCCCGAAGCCGAGCAGCAGGCCGGCCTGGGCGCCGGCGCGGGTGCCGCCGCGCCAGACCACGCCGCCGACGATCGCCGGTGCGAACTGCGCCACGGCGGCGAACGACAGCAGGCCGATCGCGGTCAGCGAGCCGATGCCGGTGTAGATCCGGTAGTACAGGTAGGCGGCGGCGATGATGGCGACGATCGCCGTGCGGCGGATGTTCTTGATCAGCCGCGACAGGTCGCCGCCGGCATCGATCCGGAAGCGCCGCGAGCGCAGCACGGCCGGCAGCACCAGTTCGTTGGAGATCATCGTCGACAGCGCGATGGTTTCGACGATCACCATGCTGGTGGCCGCCGAGAAACCGCCGAGATAGGCGATCAGCGCCAGCCCGCCGTGGGCCTGCGACAGCGGCAGCGCCAGCACGAAGGTATCGCCAGCGGCACCGGGCGGCAGACGGTCGAGCCCGGCGGCGGCGATCGGCAGCACGAAGACGCTGATCGCCAGCAGGAACAGCGGGAACACCCAGCGGGCGCGCCGGAGATCGCCGGGCGCCGCGTTTTCGACGACCGCGACATGAAACTGCCGGGGCAGGCACAGCACGGCGGCGGCGGCCAGCAGCGTCTGGGCGGCAAAGCCGGCCTGCCAGCGGCCGTCGCGCTGGTCGGCCTGGGCATCGAGCCGCGCCAGCGCGTGGGCCCAGGCATCGCCGAAGCCGTCGTACAGCTGGTAGCAGACGAACAGGCCGACAGCGAGGAAGGCCAGCAGCTTGATCATCGATTCGAAGGCGATCGCCAGCACCATGCCGTGGTGGTTCTCGCTGGCCACCACCTGGCGGGTGCCGAACAGGATCGCGAAGCCGGCCAGCAGCGCGGCGACGAACAGCGCGCCGTTGTCGAACACCCGGTCATCGACCGGTGTCGTGCCGCTGCCGTGCGCCAGCAGTTCGAAGCCGAAAGCCACTGCCTTCAGCTGCAGCGCGATGTAGGGCACCACGCCGAGCACCGCCACCACCGTGACGAACATCGCCAGCCGCTGGTTGCGGCCATAGCGGGCACCGATGAAGTCGGCGATCGAGGTGATGTTGTGGCGCTTG
>CAYPJK010000338.1:0-3908 GCA_964411025.1 uncultured Nevskia sp. | reverse complement strand
CCCGTTCGATTATCGGTGGCACCGCGAGGCGCTGACGCTCAGCACGGCCAGGCGCGACGTGCGCCACCCCGGCACCGGTCGCCCAATAGAATTGGCCGTCGGGGGCTGCAATTGCGTTCGGCGTCGAGCCACCGCAGTTCGCGCACATGGCACTGCGCACTGTACGTGATCGGCTCGTGAAAAAAATCGATCCCTTCGCACACGGTCGGCCAGCGGTAGTTCCCCACCCCGCCGTGCAAGGCATTGAGAAAGAGCCCACCGACGAACCCGCAGGCCGCAAATACCCGGCTGTCGGGCGGCACCAGCGCTCCCACCAGTACCGCGAGCCCCAGCGCGATGGCGATCTGCCAGTGGGATTTCATCGCGCGGTCCCGGGATCGGTGCCGGACTACGGCAGCGGTGCTTCTTCGGCCGGAACTGCCTTGACTTCGACCTTGATGGTCTTCTTCAAGGCTTCGCGGTAGGCGTTGAATTCGGCGCCGGCGCGCGCATCGCGCAGGGTCGCCAGTTCGGTGTCGCGCTCGTGGCCATCCTTCTCGCGGCCATCGCGAACCGAGCTGACGGCAATCACCGCAACCGCTCCGTCCTCGAGCGTGGCATTGCCGGCACTGACCGCAGCACCGACCGGCCGCGGCAGCTTGAATGCCGTCTGCAGCAACGCCAGGCCGACACCGCTCTTGTTGCGCGTCACACCGTCCTGCTTCTGCAAGGTGGCGCCGAACCCGGCGGCCACTTCGTCGATGGACTTGCCCGCCTTGATATCGGCCAGCGCCTTGGCGGCATCGGCATCGGCGAGCTTGCGGGCTTCCTCATTGCGCAGCGCTTCGCGCAAGCTCGCCTCGACTTCGGCGAGTTCACGCTGCCGGGGAGCCTCGTACTCGGCCTTGCGAATCACCACGAGCCGGTCTGCGTCAAGCGCGATCGGCTTGGAGTTGACGCCATCGGTCAGCACGTCGCGCGAGAACGCGGCTTCGATCACCGCCGGCGTGGCCGCGATGCCGGCACCGCCGGCTCGCGTGAACCAGTCGGTCGTCTGCACGCTGAGGCCGAGCGCCTTGGCCACCGGCTCCAGCGTCGATTCGTTCTCGAACGCCAGCTGTTCGAGTTGCTGGGTCTTTTCCTGGACCTTGGCTTGCAGGTCCTTGTTGACATAGAGATCGGTCAGCGCCTTCTGGACGGTGGGGGCTTCGAAGGCTTCGGTGTGCGCAGGCACCAGTTCGGTCAGCTTGATGATGTGCCAGCCAAACTCGGTTTCCACCGGTTCACTGACCTCGCCGGCGGCCTTCATCGCGTAGAGCGCGGCCTCGAACTTCGGCGGCAGCAGGCCGTCGCCACGCTTGACGATGCCGAGGTCGCCCCCCTTGTCCTTGCTGCCGGTGTCGTCGGACACCGACTTCGCCAGTTCGGCAAAATCGGAGCCGCTCTTGAGCTTCGCCGAAATCGATTCGATTTTCTTGCGGGCGGCGTCCTTGTCGGCACCGAAATTCACCAGGATGTGGCTGGCGCGACGCGTTTCCGGCGTCGTGAACCGCGACTTCTCAGCCTCGTAGAGCGTCTTCAGGATGTCCGCGCCGGGCGCTTCGGCCTTCTGGATGCTGCCCTGAGAGAGCTCCACATAGGCCAGCTTCATGCGCTCGGGAGCTTGCAAGGTTGCCTTGCGCTCCTCGTAACGCGCCGCCACCTGCTCCGGCGTGACGTTGACCGTCGGCAGGTACTTGGCGGGATCGAACTGCAGATAGCTGAAATCGCGCTCCTGCTTGGCAAGCCGGGTGGCCAGCGCCGCTTCGTCCGCCGTGACGACGGCGCTGCCCAGAATGCTGTCACGCAGCTGGTCGACGATCAGGCTGTCCCGCTGCTGGGCTTCGAAGCTGTCCGGCGTGTAACCGTTCTGGGCCAGCAGCTGGCGATAACGTTCCGGCGAGAACTTGCCGCTGTCCTGAAACGCGGGAATGGCGGTGAGGTAGTCACGCAAAGCAGCATCACCAGCACGGTAGCCGCTGTTCCGTGCCTCGGCGCGCAACAGCGCGTCCTGGACCATGTCCTGTAGCACGTTCTCGCGCATCCGCTGCGGATTGATCTGGTCGGCGCGGAAGTTCTCGCCGAGCAGCTGCTGCAGCTGTTGATAGCGCTGGTCATAGGCGCGCCGCAGCTGGTCCTGGGTGATCTTCGTATCACCAACCTTCGCAATTGTCGGGTTGGCGTTGCTCTGGAAGTAGCCTTCGATTCCACTGAAGGCGAACGGAATACCGATGATGGCAAGCAATACGCCGACAATAAGCGGGCCGTTCAGGCTGTCGCGAATTTGCTGCATCATGGGTTTCGGTCTCGCAAATAGAAAGGGCGCTCAATGAGCGCCCTGGGGTGTTACATGGCGGAGCGGACGGGACTCGAACCCGCGACCCTCGGCGTGACAGGCCGATACTCTAACCGACTGAGCTACCGCTCCGCGAAACTTCAAAATCTGAACTTCTGACCAATGAGTTGGTGGGTGCTGAGGGGCTCGAACCCCCGACTCCCGCCGTGTAAAGGCGATGCTCTACCAACTGAGCTAAGCACCCTTCTCGTTTCGGGCTGTCACTCCCGAACTGGTTTGCTACTTTACCGCATCCTTCAGCGCTTTGCCAGCTTTAAATGTTGGATTCTTGCTGGCTTCGATAGAGAGCGTCTTGCCCGTCTTCGGATTGCGGCCAGTGCGTGCGGCGCGCGTGCGATTCGAAAACGTCCCGAATCCTACCAGAGAAACCTTGTCGTCGCTCTTCAGGGCGGCTGCAATCACATCGATAAAAGAGTCGATGGCGTTACCGGCGTCGGTCTTGGTGAGTCCCGATTTTTCGGCGACGGCAGCAATCAGCTCGGATTTGTTCATGTAGGTGCGTCCCCTCGAATGGTTTGATCGACGTGAGCCGATGCTGGCGATCAGGCCCGCTGCGGAATGCCGGGGACTTGAAGAGCTAGCTGTCGCGAAAAGCCGCCGGCGGGAATTGCACGGCCGAGCATCGGAGCACGCCTTATATCAAGCAGGTCCGGGAGCGTCAACGAAGCTCCACTGCAGCAGTACTGGCCGCAGGGAGCATCGTCGAGCGCGGTCCCCGCGAGTCGATCAATGCGGTCGAACGCCGTCGTTGGACGTCGGTGTGGGCGCCGTCGTTCCCTCGACGACGGGCTTGGCTTCCGGCATCCGCTCCAGCGCGATGCGCAGCACATCCTCGACCCAGCGCACCGGTTCGATATCGAGCTTGCCCTTGATGGTGTCCGGGATCTCCGCGAGATCCTTGACGTTCTCCTGCGGGATGATCACGGTGCGGATACCACCACGCTGTGCAGCCAGCAGCTTTTCCTTCAGGCCACCAATCGGCAGGACCTCGCCGCGAAGCGTGATTTCACCCGTCATCGCGACATCAGCACGAACTGGGATGCCCGTCAGCGCCGACACCAGCGCCGTGCACATGCCGATGCCGGCGGACGGTCCATCCTTCGGGGTTGCGCCTTCCGGCACATGCACGTGCAGATCGTGCTTCTGGTAGAACTCCGGGTCGATGCCAAGCTGCTTGGCGCGCGAGCGAACGACCGTCAGCGCCGCCTGGATTGACTCCTGCATGACCGTGCCGAGGCTGCCGGTCTGCGTCATCTTGCCCTTGCCCGGCGTCAGCGCCGACTCGATGGTCAGCAGTTCGCCGCCGACTTCAGTCCAGGCCAGACCCGTGACTTGGCCGACCTGGTTGGCTTCCTCAGCGCGGCCATAGCGGTAGCGCGGCACGCCAAGATACTTGTCGAGGTTCTTGTCGGTGACCTTGACCATCTTGTCGGTCGGCTTCAGCAGCACCTGCTTGACCACCTTGCGCGCGATCTTCGACATCTCGCGCTCCAGGCTGCGCACGCCAGCTTCGCGCGTGTACGTGCGGATTACC
>CAYPJK010000337.1:0-3913 GCA_964411025.1 uncultured Nevskia sp. | reverse complement strand
CTGCGGCTGGCGCTCGACGCCGCCGAGACCTACGAGCGCCTCGGCTCGCCCGAGGGTGAGCTGACGCTGGCCCAGGCGGTCGTCTACCTGGCCGTCGCCCCGAAGAGCAATGCGCTGTACACGGCCTACAAGGCGGCGCGGGCCTTCGTCAAGCAGGACGGCAGCCGCCCGGTGCCCCTGCACTTGCGCAACGCGCCGACCACGCTGATGAAGCAGCTTGACCACGGCAAGGACTACCGCTACGCCCACGACGAGGAAGGCGGCTTCGCGGCCGGCGAGCGCTACCTGCCGGACGGCGTCGACGAACGCTTCTACGAACCGGTGCCACGCGGCCTGGAGCTGAGGATCGGCGAGAAGCTCGCGCAGCTGCGTGAGCTCAACGCCCAGGCCCGCAAGGCACGCTGAGCGCCCCGGGGACGGCGCGCCGACCGCGTCGATGGCGTTTTGCCAGCGGGTCTACCCGCAGCGGACGATGCAATCCGGCTGACTACAATGCGCCGCGCCCGCAGTGACGCCACGATGAAGAAAGCCCGCAGCTGGCGGGCTTTTTGCTAGACACCGCCAACGCCGCCCACCGGCGGCTCCAGCGGTGCTGCGCCGCGTACCCGCGTCGCCCTCACAGGAGCCCCGCACGATGGACATCTTCATCCAGCAGATCATCAACGGCCTGGTGCTCGGGAGCATGTATGCCCTCGTCGCGCTCGGCTACACGATGGTCTACGGCATCATCAACCTGATCAACTTTGCCCACGGCGAGGTGTTGATGGTGGGGGCCCTGACCAGCTGGACCGTGGTCACGGTGCTGGCCGGGCTGGGCCTGCCGGGCTGGCTGCTGCTGCTGGTGTCGCTGGTGGCGGCCATCGTCGTCTGCGCGGCGCTCAACTTCGCCATCGAGAAGATCGCCTACCGGCCGCTGCGCAACGCGCCGCGCCTGGCGCCGCTGATCACCGCCATGGGCATGAGCCTGCTGCTGCAGACGCTGGCGATGATCATCTGGAAGCCCAACTACAAGCCCTTCCCGATCCTGCTGCCGAGCGAGCCCTTCCACATCGCCGGCGCGGTGATCAACACCACGCAGATCCTGATCCTGGTCGTCACGGCGGTCACGCTGGCCGGCTTGATGTTCCTGGTCAACAAGACCAAGCTGGGCCGCGCGATGCGCGCGACGGCCGAGAACCCCAAGGTCGCCGGCCTGATGGGCGTGCGGCCCGACACCGTGATCTCGGCCACCTTCATCATCGGTGCCGCGCTGGCCGCGCTGGCCGGCGTGATGTACGCGGCCAACTACGGCTCGGTGCAGCACACGATGGGCTTCCTGCCGGGCCTGAAGGCCTTCACCGCGGCGGTGTTCGGCGGCATCGGCAACCTGGCCGGCGCGATGGTCGGCGGCGTGCTGCTGGGGCTGATCGAATCGATCGGCGCCGGCTACATCGGCGCACTCACCGGCGGCATCCTGGGCAGCCACTACCAGGACATCTTCGCCTTCATCGTGCTGATCCTCGTGTTGACGCTCAGGCCGCAGGGCCTGCTCGGCGAGCGCGTGGCGGACCGCGCCTGAGGAGCCGACGATCATGATGAAGAACAAGCTGGTCGTCTTCCTGATCGCCGGGGTCTTGCTGCTGCTGACGCCGCTGGTGGCGCAGTACTTCGGCAATGCCTGGGTGCGCATCATCGACATCTCGCTGCTCTACGTGCTGCTGGCGCTGGGGCTGAACATCGTCGTCGGCTATGCCGGCCTGCTGGACCTGGGCTATATCGCCTTCTACGCGCTCGGCGCCTACCTGTTCGGACTGCTGGCCAGTCCGCACCTGCCGGACCACTTCGCGGCGATCCAGGCGATGTTCCCTGCGGGCCTGCATTCGCCCTGGTGGCTGACGGTGCCGATCGCGGCGATCGTCGCCGCGATCGCCGGCGTGGTGCTGGGCGCGCCGACGCTCAAGCTGCGCGGCGACTACCTGGCGATCGTGACGCTGGGCTTCGGCGAGATCATCCGCGTGTTCCTGAACAACCTCGATGCGCCGGTCAACATCACCAACGGGCCGAAGGGCATCTCGCAGATCGACTCGGTCAACTTCTTCGGCCTGAACCTGGGCAAACCGCTGGATCTCGGCTTCATCGAGCTTCCGCCCGTCACGCTGTACTACTACCTCTTCCTCGCCATGGTGATCGTGAGCGTGGTGATCTGCTACCGCCTCGAGCGCTCGCGCATCGGTCGGGCCTGGATGGCGATCCGCGAGGACGAGATCGCGGCCAAGGCCATGGGCATCAACACGCGCAACCTCAAGCTGCTGGCCTTCGGCATGGGCGCGACCTTCGGTGGCGTGGCCGGCAGCATGTTCGGCACCTTCCAGGGCTTCATCTCGCCGGAGTCCTTCTCCCTGCAGGAGTCGATCATGGTGGTGGCGATGGTGGTGCTGGGCGGCATCGGCCACATCCCGGGCGTGATCGTCGGGGCGCTGCTGCTGGCCGCGCTGCCGGAGGTGCTGCGCTACGTCGCCGGCCCGCTGCAGGCGATGACCGGCGGCCGACTCGACGCCGCGATCCTGCGCCAACTGCTGATCGCGCTGGCGATGATCTCCATCATGCTGGCCCGGCCGCGCGGCCTGTGGCCGTCGCCCGAGCACGGCAAGGTCGCGCCGACCGGCAACCCGGCCGTCGCGCCGTGAAGGAGAACGCCATGAGCGACACCGTTCTCCAGGTCACCCAGGTCTCCAAGCGCTTCGGCGGCTTGCAGGCGCTCAGCGATGTCGGCATCCGCATCATGCGCGGGCAGGTCTACGGCCTGATCGGCCCCAACGGCGCCGGCAAGACCACCTTCTTCAACGTCATCACCGGCCTGTACACGCCCGACTCCGGGACCTTCGAGCTCGAAGGCAAGCCCTACAAGCCCAGCGCGGTGCACGAGGTCGCCAAGGCCGGCATCGCCCGCACCTTCCAGAACATCCGGCTGTTCGCCGACATGACGGCGCTCGAGAACGTGATGGTCGGCCGCCACGTCCGCACGAAGTCCGGACTGGTCGGTGCCGTGCTGCGCACGCGCGGCTTCAAGCACGAGGAAGCGGCGATCGCCCAGCGCGCGCAGGAACTGCTGGACTACGTCGGCATCGGCAAATACGCCGAGTACAAGGCCCGCACGCTGAGCTACGGCGACCAGCGCCGGCTCGAGATCGCGCGCGCGCTGGCCACCGACCCGAAGCTGATCGCACTCGACGAGCCGGCCGCCGGCATGAACGCGACCGAGAAGGTCGTGCTGCGCGAGCTGATCGACCGCATCCGCAAGGACGGCCGCACCATCCTGCTGATCGAGCACGACGTGAAGCTGGTGATGGGACTGTGCGACCGCGTCACCGTGCTCGACTACGGCAAGCAGATCGCCGAGGGCGAGCCCGCGGACGTGCAACGCAACGAGAAGGTCATCGAGGCCTACCTCGGCGCCGGGCACAAGGCGCATTGATCCTTCGATCCTTCGACAGGCTCAGGACTCAGGACGATCGGAATACCAGTCATGACGGACACCCTGCTCAAGGTCACCGGCCTGAAGGTCGCGTACGGCGGCATCCAGGCCGTCAAAGGCGTGACGCTCGAGGTCAGGCAAGGCGAGCTGGTCAGCCTGATCGGCGCCAACGGCGCCGGCAAGACCACCACGCTGAAGGCCATCACGGGCCTGCAGCCGGTGGCCGGCGGCGAGATCGAGTTCATGGGCCGCAGCATCAAGGGGCAGGGCGCCTGGGATCTGGTCAAGCAGGGCTTGGTGATGGTGCCCGAGGGGCGTGGCACCTTCACGCGCATGACGATCACCGAGAACCTGCAGATGGGCGCCTTCGTGCGCAACGACAAGGAGATCGACGCCGACCTCGAGAAGGTGTTCGCGCTCTTCCCGCGCCTGAAGGAGCGCCGCAACCAACTGGCCGGC